>CBFHRO010000036.1:0-20633 GCA_965658245.1 uncultured Flavobacteriales bacterium | reverse complement strand
CAGCAACACCAACGCCATTCACGCGGCGGTGTTCGAGGCGGATTTGCGAAAGACCCTGCCAGATGCATCTGCGTTCTGGGGCGCGTTTGAGCAGGCGCATTACAGCCACGATTTGGGCATGAAGAAGCCCCATCCGGAGACCTTCTTGGCGGTGTGTGAAGTGCACGGTCTCGCGCCGGGACGCACCTTGTTTTTGGACGACAGCATTCAGCATGTGGAAGGCGCCCACAAGGCGGGCCTTCACGCGCATCACCTCGACTTGTCCCAAGAGGACTTCGGGGGATGGATGTTGCGGATGGGTTGGCGCCTCTGACTCGCCTCTGACTCGCCTCAGTCGCCTCCTTTCAGGCCTTCGAACAGGGCGTCGAGCTCATCGTGCTTTTCAGAAGGAACGGGCGTCGCCCCTTGTTCCAAAATCAGAAACACCTCCTGCCCGCGGGCTTCTTCAGGATAGCCCTTGGATCCTTGAAAGCGGGTGCCCTCCGGATCGATCCGCAAGAGCTGGGCCTCCGCTTCGCCAAACTTGAAGTACCACGTGTCGCCCCCGTCGTGCCGTTCGAGGTAGGTCAGGCGCGACGTGGTGGTTTCCCAAAACATCGTGCTGAACTCCCCAATGAGTTCTTCCACCCGTGCGGGCTCCTCGGAGGACACGCGCGCCCATTCCGTCGCGGGCATGCCTTGTGAGGCCAGGAACCGTGCAAATTCCAGTTCCAAGCCCTGAAGCTCCTCCCGAGTGAGGTTGCGAAAGCGACGTGGTGCGGCCATGTTATTCCTCGATGCCTTCGAGCATGAACATGAAGGCATACTCGAGGGCGACTTCCTTGATGCGCTCGAAGCGTCCTGAAGCGCCGCCGTGGCCGGTCTCCATGTTGCAGTCCATGATGAGCAGGTTGTCGTCCGTCTTCACGTCGCGCAACTTGGCGATCCACTTGGCGGGTTCCCAGTACTGCACTTGGCTGTCCCAGTATCCCGTTGTGATGAGGGTGTGGGGGTAGTCTTTGGCCTCCACGTTGTCATACGGGCTGTACTGCATGATGTAGTCGAAGTACGCCTTGTCCTTGGGGTTGCCCCACTCGTCAAACTCGAACGTCGTCAGTGGAATGCTCTCGTCGAGCATGGTGTTGATCACGTCCACAAAGGGCACGGCCGCGATGACGCCGTTGAACAGCCCCGGCGCCATGTTCATCACGGCACCCATCAACAAGCCGCCCGCGCTTCCGCCCATGGCGTACATGTGGTCGGGGCTGGTGAAGCCGGCGTCCACCATGGCTTGACCGCAGTCGATGAAGTCGTGGAAGGTGTTGAGTTTGTTGAACAGCTTCCCGTCCTCGTACCAACCGCGGCCCATTTCGCTGCCGCCACGGATGTGGGCGATCGCGTAGACAAACCCGCGGTCGAGCATGCTCAAACGCGCCACAGAGAAGCTGGCGTCCATGCTGTACCCGTAGCTGCCGTACGCGTAGAGGAGGAAGGGGTTTTGGCCGTTGCGTTCGAGGCCTTTGCGGTAGACGATGCTCACGGGCACCTTCACGCCGTCGCGGGCCTCCACCATCATGCGCTCGCTGACGTAGTTGGCCGGGTCAAACTCGCCGCCGAGCACTTCCTGTTGCTTGAGTGTCGTGATTTCGCCCGTGGCGAAGTCGTACTCGAGCACGCTGCTCGGTGTGGTCATGGAGGCGTAGCCGTAGCGGAGGCGTCCGGTGTTGAAGTCGGGGTTGGCTCCCACATACGCGGTGTAGGCGGGATCGTTGAACGGGATGTACTCGTCCGAGGTGCCGTCCCAGCGCTTGATGCGGATGTGGTTCAAGCCTTCCTTGCGTTCCTGAACGACGAGGTACTCGTTGAAGATGTCGATGCCTTCAAGCAAGACGTCGTCTCGGTGGGGCAGCACGTCCGTCCAGTTGTCGTAGCCTGTGGCCGTCACCGGCGTTTTGACGAGCTTGAAGTTCTTGGCGTCGCGGTTGGTCACAATGTAGAAGTGGTCGCCGTAGTGGCTGACATTGTATTCCAAATCGCGCTCCCGCTCTTGCACAACAGTCCATTCGCCGTCGGGCGTGTTGGCATCGAGGTACCACCACTCCGTGCTGACGGTGGTGCTGGTGCCGATCATCAGGTATGCTTCGCTTTTGGACTTGCCAATGCCACAAGAGAAGGTCTCGTCCTTCTCTTCAAACACCAGCACGTCTTCGCTGACGTCGGTGCCCAAGACGTGCTTGTAGATTTGGAATGAACGAAGGGTCATGGGGTCCTTCTTGGTGTAGAAGAGGGTCTTGTTGTCGTTGGCCCAAGTGGCGCCACCCGTGGTTTCCGGAATGCGGTCTTCGAACACTTCACCTGTGCGCAAGTCTTTGACGTACAGGGTGTACTGGCGACGGCTCACGGTGTCCACCCCGTAGACGAGGAGGTTGTTGTCGGGGCTGACGCTGCGGCCGCCCACGGCGAAGTAGTTGTGGCCCTCTGCCATCGCCGGCTGGTCGAGCATCACCTCTTCTTCCGCATCCATGGAGCCTTTTTTCCGGCAGGAGTAGGGGTACTCCTTGCCCTCCTCGTAGCGGCTGTAGTACCAGTAGCCCTTGTCGAGGACGGGCACGCTCTCGTCGTCCTTTTTGATGCGCCCTACGATCTCGTCGTACAGCTTGGTCTGGAGGGCCTTGGTGGGCGCCATCACCTCTTCCTTGTAGCCGTTTTCGGCTTCGAGGTAGGCCACGACTTCTGCGGTTTGGGCGTCGGGCTCCTTCGCTTCTTTCTGCGCGTCGCTCAGGCGCATCCAGAAGTACTCGTCTTGCAATTGCAAGCCGTGGATGTCCGTGGTGTGTGGCTTTTGGGCCGCGTCTGGAGGCGTGGGGAGTTCGGACGCTTTGGTCACGTAGTCAGAGGTCTTCATGTCTTGAGAAGGGGTGTTGCAGCCGAGGGAAAAGGCCCAAACCGCCAAGGCGGTCGCACCGAAAAGTCGCATGTTCATTTCAACGAGTTTTGACCGCACACGTCGTGCGGGGGTGCGAAGATACGGGCAGAATTGGCGCCTTCAGATGGGCAAGTCCCCAGCTTGAATGAGCTGCTCGATGGCCACCAAATCCTCAGGGGTGTCGACCGCGGGCGTGAGGTGCGTGGTCGTGCCGACGTCGATGCGCCAGCCGTGGTCGAGCCA
Organism: uncultured Flavobacteriales bacterium; assembly: GCA_965658245.1. GTDB lineage: Bacteria > Bacteroidota > Bacteroidia > Flavobacteriales_D > Sanyastnellaceae > UBA11663. Next base: position 17,485 of record CBFHRO010000036.1, on the reverse strand, counting down.
CCGCAATTGTTCGAGTCGTTCGCGCTGCTCAAGCGGCGTGGGGCTCAGTTGCACCAAGGCCTCCAACGCCGTGCGTGTGAACCCGTACAGCCCAACGTGCTGCAGCCACGGTCCGTTCCCATGGGGAAGGGGACTGCGGCTGAACATTTGGGCGCGTCCCTTGAGGTTCCGGACCACTTTGACGCGATGGGGCGACTGGATTTCAGGGTCGGCGGGCATGGATTTGGCCAGGGTCACCACGGCGGCATCGGGCTTGCGCAACATGTCGGCGAGCTGGGTGATCTGCTCCGGATGCACGAAGGGCTCGTCGCCTTGGATGTTCAAGACGGCGTCCACGTGCGCCCCCTCCGCCTCCAAGGCCACCACGGCTTCGTGGCATCGCATGGTCCCGTTGGGGCAGTCCAGGGAGGTCATGACCACATGTCCGCCGAATTCCCGCACTATCGAAGCGATGCGTTCGTCGTCCGTGGCGACCACGACCTTGTCGCATGCGCCCGACGCCGCCACCCGGGTGTACACGCGCTGAATCATGGGCAAGCCCGCCACGGAGGCCAGGGGTTTGCCGGGGAAGCGCGTCGAGCCATGACGCGCGGGGATGACAGCCAAGATGTTCATGTCAGTGAAGGGTGGTCGGTCGGTTGCGCGGCTATTTCAATTCGTAGGTGTACACCAAATTCACGAGCCTCGGAGACTCAATGGCCAACGGTCGAATGCTGTACTCGGCGTTGGTCAGGTTGCTGACGACAAGGGACATTTTGTGGTGGTCCGAGAGGTTGACACCGGCACGGAAATCCCAAATCCAAGGCAACTTGGGGTTGTCCGCAAGCCACGTGTCAAGTCCCCAGTCCACCACGCCAAGTTGCTCAAACAAGAGCCAGGCAGCATCGATGTTTTGGAGTGCACTTTGGTACCGGGCGCTGGCGCCAATGAACCAAGGTCCGCGCCGGAGTTCGGCATCGAACCGCACCAAGTGTTGGGAACGGTACTTCAGCACTTGGCCGGTGGTGTCCAAACTCGTGTTGTTGTAGCTCGCCCCGCCAATGGTGTCCCCGGCGGCGTTGGTGACGACCGAGTAGAGGTCATCGGGCGTCAGGCTGACGGGGTTGGTGTACGTGTACCCAGTCAGGACGTCCAAGGTGGTCTCTCCCCAGTTGGCCCGTCCCATCAAGGAGGTCTCCCACCCGGTCACGCGGCTGCGGCCGGTATTCAGACTGCGAAATCCGTTTCCAGCGAGGGGGTCCGTCAGGGGATTGCCCCATTGCCCAAACGTGAATTCAATGAAGTCGTCATATTCCTGGTAGAACCCCGCGACGTCGAGGAACCCTTGGAACCCGCCAAATTGCATGCCTTGTTTGAGGCCGGCCTCGATGTTGATGGCGGTCTCTGGGCGCAGGTCATTGTTGGGGTAGACTTGCAAGGGGCCGAGTCCCGTACGAATGAATTTCTCCGCAATGGTGGGGAAACGGAATCCTTGGCCGACGCTGGCCCGGAACCACGTGGCCTCCGCCGCTTGAAAGTTCATCCCCGCGCGAAACACGGGCTTGGCGGCGGTGCTGTCGTTGATGCTGAAATGCTCGTAACGCGCCCCGGCCGAGAGGTTGAGTCGCTGGCCTGCTTTTTGGTCGATCTGAAGGTATGCCGAGCGGTTGGTCGCGGTGTTGATGCCTTCAGGGTTGCCGCCATTGTAAAGCTCTGCGGTGCCTCGCGTGAGCTGCTGAACCGCCCCTGCGGTCAACACCAATCCGTCCACCCCCCATGCATCTCCTCTTTGCTGCACTTGGTATTCGGAGTAGAATACGTTGCTCGTGTTGCTTTGGCCGTTGTCGTTGTCGTTGTTGAGGTGTTGCCAGCGGTTGCGGAAGCTGTGCTGGGTGCCGCGCGGCGACAGGTACTCGATGTACGGGTCCACCGTGCCCACGAGCTGGCGGGTGCGCGTGGCGGCACCGTCGGTGCTTCCGTAGAGCCCATCGTAGGCGCGTTCCCAGATCAGGGTGTTGAGCGATTCGCCGTATTGCCAGTTGGTGTTGAGTCCAAACTTCAACCCTTCAATGCCGGTGTCCCTGCGCCGCAAATTCACATTGAACCGGCCTTGCGAGTTCGCGCCCCATCGGTTCACGTTGAAGGGGTTGTAATTCATGGAGGCGGTGTCCACGGGCACGAGCGCTCCGCCGACACTGTCTTGATAAATCTCAGGGCCCTTGAACCCGTCGTCACCGAGGAGGTTGCCCCCAATCACGACATCCCAACCGCCGAGCTGCTGGCTGTGAAGGAACCGGAGGTTGCTCTGCTGCAAGGTGCCGTTCCAGTACTTGCTCTCTGTCGCGCTTCGCGGGTCGCTGTAGACCCCGTGTTGCAAACTCACCCGCGTGAGTGGCCGGGCGTCGGGGTACCGCGTCCGAATGTTGATCACGCCACTCAGGGCGGCGCTGCCGTAGAGGACCGAACTGGCCCCTTTGATGACTTCGATTTGTTCCAAGTTCTCGAGGGGCAGAAATCCCCACGTGGGACGTCCCGCGTCGCCACTCAACACAGGGAGGTCGTCCACGAGGACCATCACGCGGGAGCCTGCGCCGTAGCTGAAGCCGCTTCCGCTTCGGATTTGGGGTTCGCCATCAACGAGGCTCACGCCCGGGGTTTGTTCGATGGCCGTTTCGAGGGTCGTGGTGGCCTTGTTTTCCACCAAAGCGGGCTTCAACACTTCCAGCGAGACCGTCACTTCGGAGGCGTCTTGCTCAAACCGACCTGCCGACACCACCACGAGTCCCAAGGCCTCTGCAGTGGAGGACATGATGGGGTTCCATTCGGCGGTTTGGCCTGCGGTGAGTTCGATTTGAAACTCTTGCTTGGCCATGCCGATGAAGGTGCACATGATCGTGTGCTGGCCGGGCTTCAAGGTGAGGGTGTAGGTCCCGTCGAGGTCCGTGGCCACCGTGACCGCGCCGTTGGTGAGGTAGGCGCCGATGACCGGTTGGTTGGCGCCGTCGAGCACGCGGCCTTGGACGGTTTGGGCCCAAGAACCAGACGTCATGCCCCAAAGACCTCCAAGGGTCAGGAGGGTGGCGAAAAGGGAAAGTCGCATGAGGCCAAATAACAACACATTCCCCCGAATTCCGCGACGTGTGCAAAACAAAGCCCCCCGCGTGTGAACAGGCTGTGACCTCATGGCCGAGGCGGCGCAGCTTGCGTGCCATGGATTCAACATTGGCTTGGATGGCGCTTCTTGCGCGGCGAGGACAGGGCGCGAGGTGGGTGAGACGAGAGGTGGAACGCGAAGGAAGTCCTCAAGCAGCGTGGACGCGTTGGGTGGAGGGCAATCCAAGGGAAGGGGCGCTGGCTTGGGACCGTGCGAAGCATCAACGTGACGTGGTCGAGCGCTTGGGCGCGCAGGTCGTCACCTTTCACGACCGGCGCTACCCCGAGCTGTTGTCCCACATTGCCGACGCGCCGCCCGTGTTGTACTCCCGCGGGATGTGGCCGCGTGCGGATGGGTGGGGCCGTGCACTGGCCGTGGTGGGCACGCGCGGATGCGCGCCACAAGGGGCGGCTTGGGCGTTGCAAGCGGGCCGCGAGTGGACAGAAGCGGGAGGCCGGGTGGTCAGCGGATTGGCCCGAGGCATTGATGGGCGGGCCCATCAAGGGGCCTTGAACGGATCGAGCGGTGGCGCCCAAGTGGCCGTTTTGCCATGCGCCTTGGACGCGATTCACCCGAGGATGCACGAGGGGCTGGCAGAAGACATTGTGGCACGCGGGGGGTTGTTGTTGACCGAGCAGCCCCCCGGCGTGCAAGTGGAGCGGTGGATGTTCGCCTCGCGCAACCGCATCTTGACGGGTTTGGCGCCCTCGACGGTGGTCATTCAAAGTCCAGCCCGTGGGGGGTCCTTGATTTCTGCGCGTTGTGCTTTTGAACAAAACCGCGCGGTCTTTGCCCTTTGGCAAAGGGGCATGGGCGCGGCGTGGTCGGGCAACCGGGCTTTGGTCGCCGACCAGATGGCCCATCCCGTGGCAGACGTGAACGCGTTGTGGCGGGCCATGGCGGAAGACGCCCGCGGACGTCAGGCGTCTTCTGCGCCAACCACGGAGTTGGTCAACTTCCCTAAGGGTTGCGGGGATGTTTGGGCGCTTTTGGACAACACGTCGCCGGTCACTTGGACGGCGCTACGAAGGAAGGTGTGCGGCCCCGAGAAGGACCTCGAACGCCAGTTGCTTACCCTCGAGATGTTGGGTTGGATTCGTCGGCTTCCTGGCCGGGCGTTTCTGCGGAATTGACCTCAGGCGGTTGGGTGGATTCGGGCCGCACCAAGGGGTCAGAAGAACGCGGCGCCTCGGGCAAACTTTCAAGGTCGTGCTCGGGCACAGGCTGAAGACCGCTGCCCTTGGAGATCAGCGCCGCCGTCATCACCAGCGAGGTCGTGAGGATGACCACGAGGAGGATGCCTTGGTCAAAAGCAGGCACCACGAGCTCGGCGTATTGTGATTCAATGGCGAAGAAGAGCAACACCGTGATCAACCCGCGGGGGGCGATGTAGAGCAACGGCGACAACGGCTCCTGCTTCATGACCCACAGCAGGACGAGGCGAACCACGTACAACAGCACGCTGATGATGAGGCCTTGCAGGAGCACCTCGACGTCGAGGAGGACGCCCAGACTGACGGTCATCCCAAACAACACAAAGAAGAACGTCCGAATCACAAACGCGCTTTCCAAGGTGAGGACATGGAAGTCGTGATGCAGGGATTTCATTCGTTCATCCTTGAGCAGCTTTCCAGGCCAACCATTGGTGATGCCGAGCCAATCGGGGAAAAACAGCTTGTGGTTGTTGAGCATCAACCCAAAAATCAAAATCAGGATGAGCGGGCTGAGGTGAAACAGTTTTTGGACGGCGTAGATGAGCAGCAGCACGGCGATGCTCAAAAACAAACGCACACCGCTCTCGATTTTTTGCAACACATACACCATGACGTAGGCCACCACAATGGAAATGACCAGCGTCCCGAGGAGGTTGACCACCACGCTCTGGATCACTTCGGCGCCGGATGCGGCTTCTTGGTTGCCCAAGAGCAAGTAAAACGCCATGATGCCGAAAATGTCCGAGAAGGTGCTCTCATACACCATGAACTCTCGTGAAGCCGGAGACAAACCGCCTACACTTGGGATGATGATGGCGCTGCTCATGATGGACAAGGGGATGCCATAGACGAGGGCGTTGAACCATGGCATGGCCAGGGCGAAGTGCAGGAACGTCGCAATGGCTCCCGTGCTGAGTGCGAGCGCGGCCAAGGCGAGGGTGGCGCTGCGCAAAATGAGGGTGAGCTTGTCGCGCCGAAGCTCCAGTTCTAAGGCGGCTTCGAGCACGATGAAAATCAACCCCACGGTGCCGAGCAATTCCAACACGAGGCCCTCAAAGGGAATGGCGCTGAGCCCCACGGCATTGAACCCTTGGCGAATGACAATGCCCATGGCAATGAGCACGAGCACGCTGGGGATGTTGGTTCGTCGGGCGAGGAGGTTGGCGAAATACGACAGGATGATGACCGCACTGCCGCCAATCACCAAGCCGTAGGCGTTGATGTCCTCGGCGGACAACTCAAAGCCGGAATCCAGAATGGAGAGCAAGGTCATGCCCGCAAAATCACCCAAATCCGCCAGTAAACAAACGGAAGAAGTCGTTTCCAAGGGCAAACACCATCAGGGAGAGGAGGAGAACGATGCCGATCATTTGGGCGCGCTCAAGCACTTTCTCCGGAGCGGGCTTGCCTGCGATCATCTCGTACAGGGTGAACATGACGTGCCCGCCGTCAAGGGCTGGAATGGGCAACAGGTTCATGAACGCCAAGATGAGCGAGAAGAAGGCGGTGTTGCGCCAGAAGACCTCCCAATCCCAACCGCCGTCAAAGATGCTTCCAAACGTCACCAAGCTGCCCACTTGGGAGGCGCCGCTCTTTGTGAACAGGAAGCGCATGGAGCGCACGTAGTCTGCAAGAGTTTCCTTGGCGGTGGTGAAGCCTGCGCCGAGGGAGGACGCCAAGCCGTATTCGAGGTGCGTCGTGGGGAACATCTCGGCGTAGTGGGCCGCGGGATGCACAAAGAAGCCCAGGCTTCCCGAGCTGTCGGGCACAGCATCGAGTTGGAGTGACTTGCCGGCGCGCTCCACCGTCAATCGAATGGGCGTCTCAGGGTGGGCTTGGATGGCTTCGCGCACCGTTTCGAAGTAGGGCAGCTGCATGTCGCCGACCGCGAGGATGCGGTCGCCCACCTTCAGTCCCGCCACGCCGGCGCGGCTCGCGGAGTCGACCTCGGCGATTTCGCAGGGGTACAAAAGCGAGAAGGGGCGGCGGATGCCTTCGTCAATGAACGTTTGGCCGAGCTCCTGTTCGAGTTCGAGCGACACCTTTTTGCCGTCACGCAACACGTCGACTTGCGTCACGGGTTTGTTGAAGCCCTCCATCCGGAGGTCGCCGTAATAGAGAAGGGTCTCGCCGTTGTACCCGAGAATGCGGTCGCCGTCTTGGAAGCCGAGGGCTTCGAGTTTGGGGTCGACGTTGACGGGGTGTTCGTTGGCGAGCTTGGTTTCACCCCACACAAACAACACCCCCGAGTAGATGATGAAGCCGAGGATGAGGTTGACGATGATGCCGCCAAGCATGATGATGAGGCGCTGCCACGCAGGCTTGGAACGGAACTCCCAAGGCTGGGCAGGTTGGGCCATCTGCTCGGTGTCCATGCTCTCGTCGATCATGCCCGCGATTTTGACATAGCCGCCGAGGGGGAGCCAGCCGATGCCCCATTCCGTTTCGCCGATTTGCTTCTTGAAAAGCGAGAACCCGGGGTTCATGAAGAGGTAGAATTTCTCGACGCGGGTTTTGAAGGCGCGGGCGGCCCAGTAGTGGCCAAATTCGTGGAGAACCACCAGAATGGACAAGCTCAGAAGGAGCTGTGCGGCTTTGATCAAGGCTACCATGCCGCAAATGTACACCCCCAACTTCGCGCCCGTGAGGAATTCACGCACGGGTGCTCACAACGAATTCAAAGGCGCGCCGGGAAAGCGTGCTCGCGGCCCATCTTCGAAGCATGAAGCGCATTCCTTGGAAGTTGCTGTTGTGGCTTGTGGGCTTGGGTCCCTTGCTTGGTTTGGCGGGTTTGGTGATGCTCGCGCGGTTGGGTGATTTGCCAGAAACCGAAGCCCTCGCCAACCCCAAAACCGATTTGGCCACCCGGGTCTATTCCATGGACGGCAAGGTCTTGGGTCGGTACTACACGGAAAACCGATCGGACGCCCGATTCGAGAACTTGCCGCCCCATTTGGTCAACGCACTGATCAGCACCGAAGACGCTCGCTTTTACGACCACGCCGGCATCGACTTCATCGGTTTGGCCCGCGCCATTGCCTTCATGGGCAAGCGAGGTGGGGGGTCGACCGTCACCCAACAGCTCGCCAAGCTCTTGTTCACCGACCAATACGAGACGACCAGCTTCTTTGAGCGTGCGGTGCTTCAGAAGCCCAAGGAGTGGATCATCGCATCCCGTCTGGAGCGCCACTACACCAAACAGGAAATCATCGCGCTGTATTTCAACCGCTACGACTTCATCAATCAGGCGGTGGGCATTGAGAGTGCGGCCAACGTGTACTTCAACAAGCCTGCGTCCGAACTCAACGTGCAGGAATCGGCCATGCTGGTGGGGATGCTCAAAAACAGCGCCCTCTACAACCCGCTTCGCCGTCCCGAATTGGTGCAAAACCGCCGAAATGTGGTGCTGTCTCAGATGGCCAAGTACGGGCACCTCGATGCTGCCTGGGCCGATTCTTTGCAGGCGCAGCCGTTGGGTTTGCAGTTTCAGCGTGTGAGCCACGACGAGGGCGCCGCCCCGTATTTCCGAGAGACGCTTCGCGCAAGACTCAAAGGGATGCTTGCCGAGAAAGACGAGGACGGCGACTACGTGCTGGCCAAGGCGGATGGCTCGGCCTACGACATCTACAGGGACGGCCTCCGGGTCATCACCACCATCGACAGCCGCATGCAGGGCTACGCGGAGAACGCAGTTCATCGGCACCTTGCGGGAGAACTGCAAGCGAGTTTTGAGCGAGACTTGAGGGGGCGCCCTGCCGAGGTGGCGCCATTCTTTGAAGACATTGAGCCCGAGGCTCGACAGGCCATCATCGACGTGGCCATGCGCGACTCAGACCGCTACAAAAAAGGCATCGGCAAACTGTGCCCGTCCTGCAACCGTCCGGGTTTTTACATCACGTCCACCACCCTGGCCGACGGCCGAGCGGGCCACCAGTGCACCAGCGAAAAAGGAGGGTGTGGCCACACATGGTTGGCACGAACGGACCAGGAGATGCGTCGCGCGTTCGACAAGCCTGTCCCGATGAAGGTCTTCTCTCACCAAGGCGCCGTGGACACGGTCTTGTCGCCGCTCGACAGCATCTTGCACCGCAAGGCCATCCTGCACGCGGGCCTCGTGTCGGTGGAGCCCGCCACCGGCCACATCAAGGCGTGGGTGGGCGGCATTGATTTCAAGCACTTTCAATACGACAACGTGGGCCAAAGCCGCCGCCAAGTCGGCTCGACGTTCAAGCCGTTTGTGTACGCCACGGCCTTGCGTTTGGGCGCGGAACCCTGCGACGAATTCCCCAACCAAAAAACCTGCATCGACCTTCCACCAGGCAGCGATCCGCCGCGGTGGTGTCCGGACAACTCTGACGAGGATTACGGGGAGATGGTGACGCTGGAGTACGCTCTGGCGAACTCGATGAACACGGTCACGGCGAAGCTCATCAAGGACTACGGCACACGGCGGGTCATTGACCTCGCACATGCCTTGGGCATTGAAAGCGACATCCCCAACGTGCCGTCCATCGCGCTCGGCGTGGCGCAGCTGACGCTTCGCGAATTGGTCAGCGCGAACGCCTCGCTCGTCAACCAAGGGGTGTACGTCGAGCCCACCTTCATTGCACGCATTGAAGACCGTTTTGGCAATCCCATCTATGAGCCGGTGCAAGAGATTCGTCAAGGCCTGGACGACCGCACAGCCTATCAAGTCCTTCAAATGATGAAAGGCGTCGTCGACGGCGCTTGGAATGAGGAAAAGGGCAAGAAAATGGGCACGGGCATTCGGATCAGGTACGACTCTGACAAGCGCGACTACGACGGCATCCGCGTGCCGATGGCCGGCAAGACCGGCACCACCCAAAACAACACGGACGGCTGGTTCATGGGCCTGACCCCGGACCTCGTGACGGGCGTGTGGGTCGGCGCGCAAGACCCGACGGTGCGGTTCTCGACCACGCGTTTGGGCCAAGGCGCCAACACGGGCCTTCCGATCTACGGCTTCTTCATGAAGGACGTCTACGCCGACGAGGAGCTTGCCGTCAGCCAGGAGGACTTCCTGCGTCCCGAGAGCATCGGCGGCGACACGCTGACGTGCAAAGAAATCGGGGAACTGCGTGGGCCTACCTTTGACCCGTTGGACGACGACGACTTGTTCAACTGATCAACTTCTGAATCAACGACATTCAGCCATGGCGATTTCCAAAGTGGTCTCTGGACCCCAGGCCGCCCTTGAAGGGGTGGCCGACGACATGACCTTGATGCTGGGCGGGTTTGGCCTGTGCGGCATCCCTGAGCAGTGCATCGCAGAGCTGGTGCGCCGCGGCGTCCGCGGCGTGACTTGCATCTCGAACAACGCGGGGGTCGACGATTTTGGCCTCGGTCTGCTGTTGCAGCAACGCCAAATCCGCAAAATGATTTCCTCCTACGTCGGCGAGAACGACGAATTCGAACGCCAAATGCTGAGCGGCGAACTCGAGGTCGACCTCATTCCGCAAGGTTCGCTCGCCGAGCGCTGTCGGGCAGGGGGCGCGGGCATTCCCGCCTTCTTCACACCCGCCGGCTACGGCACGGAAGTCGCGGAAGGGAAGGAGGTGCGCGAGTTTGACGGCAAGCCCCACATCCTCGAGTCTGCGCTCACTGCGGACTTCGCGTTGGTGAAGGCGTGGAAGGGCGACACGGCGGGCAACCTCGTCTACAAGGCGACCGCCCGAAACTTCAACCCCATGATGGCCATGGCCGGCCGCATCACCGTGGCGGAAGTTGAAGAACTCGTGCCCGAAGGAGAACTCGACCCCAACAGCATCCACACGCCGGGCATTTTTGTGCAGCGCATCTTCCAAGGCGAGGGCTACGAAAAGCGCATTGAACAGCGCACGGTGCGCCCCCAAACCTCCTCAAACTGATTGCCATGTTGGACAAGAACGGCATCGCCAAGCGCATCGCGCAGGAGGTTCAAAACGGCTGGTACGTCAACCTCGGCATCGGCATTCCGACCCTCGTCGCCAACCACATTCCGGAAGGCATGGAGGTGGAATTCCAAAGCGAAAATGGCATCCTCGGCATGGGTCCTTTCCCAATGGAAGGGGACGAAGACGCCGACCTCATCAACGCGGGCAAGCAAACCATCACGGCCATGCCCGGCGCGGTGTTCTTTGACAGTGCGACGTCCTTCGCCATGATCCGCGGCCGCCATGTGCAGCTCACGGTGCTAGGTGCGATGGAAGTGGCTTCGAATGGCGACATCGCCAACTGGAAAATCCCAGGCAAGATGGTCAAGGGCATGGGCGGTGCGATGGACCTTGTGGCTTCGGCCGAGAACATCATCGTCGCCATGCAGCACACCAACCGCGCAGGCGCCTCTAAGCTCCTCGACGCGTGCTCGCTCCCGCTGACTGGGGTTGGGTGTGTGAAGCGCGTGGTGACCAACCTCGCCGTGCTCGACATCCGCGACGGCGCCTTTCACCTTGTGGAGCGCGCACCGGGTGTCCCTGTGGACAACATCGTCGCGGCCACCGCAGGCAAGCTCGTGGTCCCAGACCACGTCCCTGAAATGTCCTTGTGACGGAGGCCAGTGCCCCCGGGAATCAGCCCTGCATCACGACCGCAATGTGGTCGCAGTCCCCGCCGATGGGGGGCTGAAATTTGGTGACCTTCACCTCCACGGCTTCGGCCAAAGGGAGCTCTTCGCGCAGCCCAAGCACGATGCGCTGACACACCTGCTCAACAAGCTTACTGCGCACGTCCATTTCCCGCTTGACAATGCGGTGCACATCGACGTAGTCGACGGTTTGGGCGAGGTCGTCAGTGGCGGCGCTGGGCGCGAGGTTCACCCACAGCGTGACGTCCACGCGGTATTCTTGGCCAATGATGGCCTCTTCCTCCATGCATCCGTGGTGGGCCCAAAACCGGAGCCCGTTCACGTGGATTTGGTTGGTCGTCATCCTTCTTCGCTCGCTTTCAAGGCCAACACGGCATCCACGCCGCGGTTCAATCGGTCCAAGGTGGCCTCCTTTCCAAGGAAGGCCGCAAAGTCAAACATCGAGGGCCCTCCGCCTTCCCCTGTCAGGGCAATTCGGAAGGGCAGCAGCACCTGGCCAAACCCAAGTTCACGCGCCTCCAAGAATCCTTTGAAGGCCGTTTCGACATTCTCGCTGGTGAAGTCATCCACCCCGTCCAACACGGTCGCGAGGTCGTGCAAGTAGCCGGCAGTCTCTTCCTTCCACTTCTTGCGCACGAGCTTGGCGTTGAAGTCATTGGGCGCCTCAAACAACCATCCCGTGGCCATGATTTCAGGCAGGAACGCCACGCGTTCGAGCATCATGTCCAACACGGAGTGGCAATGTTCCGCCGTCCAATTCACGCCCTGCGCCTCGGCCAGTCCGCGCAAGGCGTCCACATGGGCCGCAGATCCGGCATTGCGAAGGTGTTGCTCCTGGAACCACTTGGCCTTGTCGGGGTTGAATCGCGCGCCTGACTTGACCACGCGCTCCAGCGAAAACTCCTTCGCCGCGTCTTCAGCCGTGAAGAGTTCCCGTTCGTCACCGGGGTTCCACCCCAGCATGAGCAGCATGTTGACAAACGCCTCGGGCGCGTACCCTTGCTCGCGGTAGCCGGGCCAGGTATCGCTGCTTTTGGGGTCGGTCCAATTCGTCGGGAACACAGGGAACCCTCCGGCATCGCCGTCCCGCTTGCTCAGCTTTCCGTTGCCCGTGGGCTTGAGGATCAGCGGCAAGTGGGCAAACACAGGGTGCTCCCAGCCAAACGCCCGGTACAGCAACACGTGCAATGGCGCGCTGGGCAACCACTCCTCACCCCGAATCACGTGCGAGATGCGCATGTGGTGGTCGTCCACCACGTTGGCGAGGTGATAGGTAGGCAGCCCGTCGGCTTTCATCAGGACCTTGTCGTCCAGCACGCTCGATTTGAAGCTTACACTGCCGCGAATCGCATCCTCAAACCGCACCTCCTCTTCTTGGTCAGGCGTTTTGAACCTCACCACGAACGGTGCGCCGCTGGCTTTCAATTCAGCCACTTCCTCGGCTGCCATCGTCAGGCTGTTGCGCAACTGCCCTCGTGTTGTCGCGTCGTACTGGAAGACGTCGGGCTCGGCAGCCTTTCGCAGCGCATCCAGTTCTTCTGGCGTGTCGAACGCTTCGTACGCCAGTCCTTGGTCGAGCAAGGATTGCACCGCCTCGCGGTACAGTCCACTGCGCTCACTTTGGCGGTAGGGACCACAGTCGCCGCCCGCGTTCACACCCTCGTCAGGAGAGAGTCCGCACCACGCCAAGGCTTCTTCAATGTAGGCCTCCGCCCCATCGACAAAGCGGCCTTGGTCTGTGTCTTCGATTCTCAAAATGAAGGTTCCGCCGTGGGCGCGGGCGAACAACCAATTGTACAGCGCAGTCCGAACCCCTCCCATGTGGAGTGGCCCGGTGGGGCTGGGTGCAAAGCGTACTCGAACGTCAGTCATGGCCCGCAAAGGTAGCGCGCAGCAAGGTCACAAGCGACGCTCCTGAACCCAACCTGCACGGTGGGCAATTCCCTGTGGAGACGAGGGGTTTGAAGGGGAGGTTTGGGCTCAGATCACAACCCAAATTCTATGAATGCATTGCGCAACAAAGTCCAATTGATTGGACGACTCGGCAAGGATGCCGAGACCATCACCTTCGACGACGGCAAGGTGAAAGCCCGATTTCCTGTGGCGACCAACGAAACTTTCCGCAACGGCGAGGGAGAGAAGGTGGAACGCACCCAGTGGCACGACGTGGTCGCTTGGGGCGGTCTGGCGGAAGTGGCGGGTCAATACCTGAAAAAGGGCGCCGAGGTGGCGGTCGAAGGGCGGCTGACGTACCGGACCTACGAGGATGGAGAAGGGCAGACCCGTTACATCACGGAGGTGGTGGCCGGGGAGATGCTCATGCTGGAGAAGCGTCCGGACCCGTCGTAACCGCGAGGGGAAGGCTCATTGCGGGTCTTCCCCTTTTCATCCCCTTCGTTCTATACTTGTCGCCTTTCTGCTTGTCCGCCCATCGGGGTGGCTGTATTTTTGAAGCAACTCCCGAAAAACGACCTTCGATCATGAGTTCTTCTGGCATTCTGAAATCTTCACTCGCGAAGAAATATGCGATGGCCCTGACAGGCCTTTTTCTTTGCTCGTTCCTCGTGGGACACCTGCTTGGAAACCTCCAGCTCTTCATCCCAGGTGCCGAAGGCCAAACGGCCTTCAACGAATACGCCCTGTTCATGACCACCTTCCCTTTGGTGAAGGTGTTGAGCTACCTGACTTACGCGAGCGTACTGTTTCACGTGGTGGACGGGTTTGTGCTGGTGGTCCAAAACCGCAAAGCGCGCCCCACGAGCTACGCCGTGGAAAAAGGCTCTGCCAACTCCGGCTGGAGCAGCCGCAACATGGCGGTGCTCGGCACCATCGTCTTGGTGTTCATCGTGACCCACATGCAAAACTTCTGGTGGCGGATGCACTTTGGTGACATGCCAACGCAGATGGTGAATGGCGAAGAGCTCAAAGACCTCCACACGGTGGTCCTCAACTTCTTTGATCCTGCCGTCAATGGCATGGCGCTTGGCGCCACAGCGTTGTACGTGTTGGGCATGTGTGGCCTTGGCTTCCACCTGTGGCACGGCTTCGGCAGTGCCTTCCAGTCTATGGGGTTGCGCCACGAAGGCTACACCCCGCTGATTGAAAAGCTTGGAAAGGCGTTTGCGGTCATTGTGCCTGCGGCGTTCGCCTCCATTCCGTTGTACCTCTTTTTGACCCAAGCCTGAGACCATGCTTGATTCCAAGACACCTCAAGGTCCCTTGGCGGACAAGTGGACCTACCACAAGAACAACATTCGCCTTGTCAACCCTGCCAACAAGCGTCTCATCGACGTGATCGTGGTGGGCACGGGTTTGGCTGGCAGCTCTGCTGCGGCTTCCCTCGCGGAAATGGGCTACAACGTGAAGGCGTTCTGTTTCCAAGACAGCCCCCGACGCGCGCACTCGATTGCGGCACAGGGCGGCATCAATGCAGCGAAGAACTACCAGAACGACGGAGACTCGGTCTACCGCTTGTTCTACGATACTGTGAAAGGCGGGGACTACCGCAGCCGAGAATCCAACGTGCACCGACTCGCTGAAGTCAGCACGAGCATCATTGACCAATGCGTGGCCCAGGGCGTGCCATTTGCCCGTGAGTACGGTGGCCTCCTTGACAACCGCTCCTTTGGTGGGGTGCAGGTGAGCCGGACGTTCTACGCGAAGGGCCAAACGGGACAGCAATTGCTGCTCGGAGCCTACTCTGCTTTGAGCCGTCAGATTTCGAAGGGCAAAGTGAAGATGTACAACCGTCACGAGATGATGGACGTCGTCTTGGTCGACGGCAAGGCCCGCGGCATCATTGCCCGCAACCTTGTGACGGGAGAGGTTGAACGCCACAGCGCCCACGCGGTGGTGTTGGCGTCGGGCGGATACGGCAACGTGTTCTTCTTGAGCACCAACGCCATGGGCTCCAACGTCAGTGCGGCCTGGAAGGCCCACCGCAAAGGGGCGTTCATGGCGAACCCGTGCTTCACTCAAATTCACCCCACGTGCATCCCTGTGAGCGGCCACTACCAAAGCAAGTTGACGTTGATGTCGGAGTCGCTCCGAAACGACGGTCGCATTTGGGTGCCTGCGAAGAAGGAAGATGCAGAAGCGGTGCGCAAAGGCGCTTTGAAGCCCACGGACATTCCGGAGGAGGACCGCGACTACTACCTGGAGCGTCGTTATCCCGCCTTTGGAAACTTGGTGCCACGTGATGTGGCATCACGTGCAGCCAAGGAGCGTTGCGATGCAGGGTTTGGGGTCAACGAGACCGGTGAAGCGGTGTTTTTGGACTACGCCAGCGCCATCGTGCGCTACGGCAAAACCGAAGCCAACGTGCTTGGTTTGGACAACCCCAGCGAAGCGAAAATCAAGGAGCTCGGCAAGGCCGTGGTGAAGGCGAAGTATGGCAACTTGTTTGACATGTACCGCCAAATCACCGACGACAACCCCTACGAGACGCCCATGAAGATCTACCCTGCGGTGCACTACACCATGGGCGGCCTGTGGGTGGACTACAATTTGATGACCACAGTTCCAGGGTTGTACGCGGCCGGTGAAGCCAACTTCTCCGACCACGGGGCAAACCGCCTCGGCGCCTCGGCCTTGATGCAGGGCTTGGCGGACGGCTACTTCGTGTTGCCTTACACCATTGGCGACTACCTCGCGGACGACATTCGGACGGGCCCCATTGCGGACGACACGCCCGAATTTTTGGAGGCGGAGCAGGAAGTCAAGGCGCGCCTTGAGTCCTTCATCAACAACAACGGGGACACCCCCGTGGACGACTTCCACCGCCGTTTGGGCCGCATCATGTGGGACAACTGTGGCATGGCCCGCAACAAAGAGGATCTCACGCAAGCCATTGCGGACATTTCTGCATTGCGCGAGGAATTCTACGCGAAGGTTCGCGTCCCAGGCAAGCTGAACGGCTACAATCCAGAGTTGGACAAGGCAGGTCGCGTGGCGGACCTCTTGGAACTCGGAGAGCTCATGTGCAAGGACGCACTGGAGCGCGAGGAGAGCTGTGGTGGCCACTTCCGCGAGGAACACCAAACCGAAGAAGGCGAAGCCCTTCGTCGCGACGACGAGTTCACGTTTGTCAGCGCATGGGCGCACAAAGGTGAACCCAAGGACGCCGAGCTACACAAGGAGCCACTTGTGTACGAGAACATTGAGTTGAAGCAGCGCAGCTACAAATAATCAGGAAGACCCAGGATCATGAATTTGACACTCAAGGTGTGGCGCCAAGATGGCCCACAAGACAAAGGCCACCTCGAGACCCATCAGCTCTCCGGCGTGACGGGTGACATGTCTTTCTTGGAGATGATGGACGTCCTCAACGACAAAATCATCCGAGAAGGGGGCGACCCGATTGCGTTTGACCACGACTGCCGCGAAGGCATTTGCGGCATGTGCTCCATGTTCATCAATGGCGAGGCTCACGGACCTGGCCGTGGTGTGACCACGTGCCAGCTGCACATGCGCTCGTTCAAGGACGGCGACACCATCACCATTGAGCCATGGCGCGCCTCGGCTTTCCCTGTGGTGAAGGATTTGGCGGTGGATCGTGGTGCGTTTGACCGCATCATCCAGGCGGGCGGCTACGTGTCGGTGAACACGAGCGGCGAGACACTCGATGCCAACGCCATTCCTGTGCCAAAGGCGGACGCCGACGAGGCGTTCAACGCGGCGACCTGCATCGGATGCGGGGCCTGTGTGGCCACGTGCAAGAACGCATCCGCGATGTTGTTTGTGTCGGCCAAGGTGAGCCAGTTTGCGTTGTTGCCCCAAGGACAGCCCGAGCGAAAGCGCCGCGTCACACGCATGGTGGAGCAAATGGACAAAGAAGGGTTTGGCAACTGCACCAACACCGGCGCTTGTGCCGTCGAGTGCCCCAAGGGCATTGACTTGACCAACATCGCACGGATGAACCGCGACTTCTTGAATGCTTCTGTGACAGGCGAATGAAGCACCTCAGTCATTCCAATGAAACGGGTCGTCGTATCTTTCGAGGTATGATGATACGTTTTCTTTTGCTCGTGGCTGTGACTTTGACCGCCCTTTCCGTCCAAGCCCAAAAAGCCGAACTGACCTTTGGGGTGTCTGGCTTATGCGGCATGTGCGAGGATCGCATCGAAGCCGCCTTTGACCAAAAAGGCATCGTCGCGGCTGACTACAACCTCGACACCAAAAAGATTCATGTGGTCTACAAGACCAAGAAGTGGAACGAGCAGAGCTTGCACAAACTGGCCACAGGCGTGGGCCACGATACGGACAAGTACAAGACGACAGACGAGCTGTACGCCAACATTCATGGATGCTGCAAATACCGTGACCACCAATCTTGCACTGGCCACGACCATGATCACGACCACGACGATCACCGCTGATGCGAACGTGGTTGCTTGGCGTTTGCGTGGCGCTGCTTGCGAGTTGGTCTCTTGAGATCAGCGCGCAGAAAACCCTTCGAGGCAAAGTCTTTGCGCCTGAGGACCACTCGGGACACAACCACGCGCCGGGAGCGCACGTGGGCAAGGAGACGTTTGATCCGCTCCCCGGAGCGACCGT
>CBFHRO010000035.1:0-21146 GCA_965658245.1 uncultured Flavobacteriales bacterium | reverse complement strand
ATCGCACGCACAGGGGCTTGGCCTTCCCACTGCACATGCAGTCGGTCGTGGGCCGGTGTGGGGTAGGCCGAGAGCGAAAGGGCCGTCTCAGGCATCTCGATGCCCGTGGGCTGGATGGGGTTGAAGACGTACCCTGTGCCTTCGCTCGGCCAGGTGTCGCCCCATCCCTGGGCGCCGCCGTACGCCCATCCGTAGATGTCGTTGGTCGTTTGGAATGCAGGCGCGTCGGCCTCGCCTTCGGCCATGAGGAGGGTGCCGGAATACGAATAAGGATCAAAGTTGCCGATGAGCCCCGCACTGTTGAGGAAGCCATCTGCGACCAAAGCATGGTCGGTGACGCTGTTGGGGCCGTAGTGGAACGTGATGGTTCCCGTTTCGTGAAGCCAAACTTGGTACGTGGCGCGCTGAGTCGCTTGCACCACGGTGTCCTCAAAGTTGTACACCTCGGGGTAAAAGCCCACGTTGTGGTACTCCACCTTGAACACACGGTTGGGGGCCACGCCTTCGTATGTGTAGCGCATTTCACTGACATCTTGGCCCGTCGAATCGGCAGGTGCGACGTCGCAGATGTCAGAAAGCACGGGCGCAATCAAGTGCGTTCCGTTGCCGGCACCGAGGATCATTTGGCCTACGTCAGCTGTTGCCAGCACTGTGCAGGTGTCTCCCCAAAGCACCATGTCGAAGGGAAGGGGCAACATCTCTTCAGGGTCGTCCCAACCCCATTCGAGATCCAGCAACGAGTACTCTTCAAGCGGGGCGTAGGGTTGAGAAATGAGTTCCGTGGTGTAGGGAGCCTCTTGGCCCCAAGTCAAGGTGAGGAGTGCCATGGCCACTCCAGTGGAGATGAGGTGTTTCATGATGTGAAGGTAAGGCAGCCCGAAATCAGAAGTTGGGCCGCAGGCCGTACTCGTTGTGGAAGTTCTCAATGTGTTCGATGACTTCTGCAGGGCTGTCGGCCAGACGGAAGAGCTTGTGGTCAAACTCGCCGATCGTCTTGTACTTCTTGAGCATGACGTCGTCAAACCACGCCAACAGGCCCTTCCAAAACGAGCTGTCGTACAGCACGATGGGCTGTTTGTCGATTTTCTCGGTTTGGATCAGCGTCAAGGCCTCAAAGAGCTCATCCATGGTGCCAAACCCCCCGGGCATCACCACAAACGCCTGGCTGTACTTCACAAACATGACCTTCCTCACGAAAAAGTAGTCAAAATTCAAGCACGTGTCAGGGTTGATGTACTCGTTGTGGCTTTGCTCAAATGGGAGCTCAATGTTGAGCCCCACCGACACGCCATCGCGGTCCTGGGCGCCGCGGTTTCCGGCCTCCATCACACCTGGTCCGCCACCCGTGATGACGCCGTATCCGGCGTCGACCAAGGCAGCAGCCACAGCGCGCGAGGCCTTGTAGGTGTCCGTGTCAGGTCCTGTCCGCGCCGAGCCGTAAATGCTCACGCACGGGCCGATGGCTTGAAGCGTTTCGTAGCCCTCCACGAACTCGCTCATGATTTTGAAAATCGACCAGCTGTCGTTGCTTTTGATTTCGGACCAAGAGAGGTTGGGGTGCTTTTTGATGTTGTACTTCATGTTTAGAAGGTACAACGGCCCCCGTCAAAATGCAGCGCCCGCTTATCCCGAATGTTTGTCAAGGAGCGGCTGAAGGAACGTGCCTGTGTGACTTTCGGCGACCGACGCCACGTGTTCGGGAGTGCCCGCGGCCACGACCGTGCCGCCGTCTTTCCCCCCTTCAGGCCCGATGTCGATGAGGTGGTCGCAGACTTTGAGAACGTCGAGGTGGTGCTCGATCACCACCACGGTGTTGCCTTGGTCGACAAGCTTGTGGAGCACATCGATGAGCAGTTGCACGTCTTTGAAGTGCAAGCCCGTCGTGGGCTCATCCAAGATGTACAAGGTGCTTCCCGTGCCGACACGCGCGAGTTCGGAAGCGAGTTTGACCCGTTGCGCTTCTCCACCGCTGAGTGTGGTGCTCTGCTGTCCGAGCGTGATGTACCCTAGGCCCACGGCCTGAAGGGTGGAGGTGATGCGGTGAACTTTGGGGATGGCTTCAAAAAAGCCGTGGGCATCGTCCACGGTCATGGCGAGGACATCGGCAATGCTCTTGCCGCGGTACCGAACCTCCAACGTCTCGCGGTTGAAGCGCTTTCCGTGGCACGTTTCGCAGGGCACGTGAACGTCGGGCAAGAAGTTCATTTCGACCGTCCGGACGCCCGCGCCTTTGCAAGCTTCGCAACGTCCGCCTGCGACATTGAAGGAGAATCGTCCCTTTTTGTAGCCACGGATTTTGGCCTCGGGGAGGAGGGTGAATTGCGTGCGGATCAAATCCATGAGCCCCGTGTACGTCGCCGGGTTGGAACGCGGGGTGCGCCCGATGGGACTCTGGTCGATGGCGATGCACTTGTCGATGTGCTGCAGGCCGGTAATGTTCTTGTGCGGCAGCGGGATGCGGATGTCGTCGTGCAGGTGGTTGAGCAACGCCGGGAGCAAGGTTTGGTTGATCAGGGAGCTTTTGCCACTGCCGCTGACGCCGCTGACGCCGACCAAGCATCCAAGCGGGATCTTCAGGTGGACCTGCTTGAGGTTGTGCCCCGTGGCGCCTTTCAAAATGAGGTTCTTCCGATGTCCCTTGCGTCGCTTGGGAGGCACAGGAATGGACTTGACGCCATTGAGGTATTGGGCGGTGATGGAGTCGGAATCGAGGTGGCTTTGGGGCGGGCCCTGCGCGACAATTTGCCCGCCGTGCACGCCGGCGCCCGGGCCGATGTCCACGAGGTGGTCGGAGGCGAGCATCATGTCTTCGTCGTGCTCGACGACGATCACCGAGTTTCCGGCATCGCGCAGGGCGCAGAGGCTGTCAATCAGCTTGCGGTTGTCGCGCTGGTGCAGGCCAATGCTGGGCTCGTCCAGGATGTAGAGGACTTCCGTCAGGCGGCTGCCGATTTGGGTGGCGAGGCGAATGCGCTGGGCTTCGCCGCCACTGATGCTGCGCGTCGGACGGTCCAAACTGAGGTAGCCCAGCCCGACGTCAAGCAAGAAGCCGAGGCGCGCCCGAACTTCTTTCAACGGTGCCCGGGCAATGGTGGCCTGGCGTTCGGTCAGTTGGGGTTCGAGGGTCTCGAGAAAGCGCGCGAGTTCGTGGAGGTCCATGCGGCCGAGCTCACCGATGTCGCGGCCCCCAAGTCGGAATTGCAGGCTGGTCGCCTTCAAGCGCGCGCCGTTGCACGTGGGGCAGGTCACCTTGTGCATGAAGGACTGGGCCCATCGGCGCAGGGGAATGGATTTGGCCTTTTCAGCCGACCGAACAATGGCCGCAACCAGCCCCTCAAAAGGAACGGTGCCGCCGCGCACCCCGCCGCGATCCTGCAATTTGACGTCGCGGTCGGTCCCGTAGAGGATTTGGCCCATGACTTCCTCCGGAATCTTGCCCACGGCGGTGGTCAGCGGCAGGTTGTGCGAGGCCAAAATGGCTTCCACAATCCGCGAGGTCAGGTTGTCCTTGAGCTTGCCCAAAGGGGCGATGCCGCCCTTCTTCACGCTGACGGTGGGGTCGGGGATGAGCGTCTCGGGATCGACTTGCGCCACTTTGCCCAGGCCATTGCACGTGGGACAGGCGCCGTAGGGGCTGTTGAAGCTGAAGAGGTTGGGCTCGGGCTCAGGGTAGGCGAGTCCGGTGGTGGGGCACATCAAGTTGCGCGAAAAATGGACGGGGGTGTCTCCCTCCAACGGCATCACAGACATCGCGCCTTTGCCGAGGGAGAGGGCGGTTTGCACCGATTTCAAAATGCGGTCTGCGTCCTGTGGACGAACGACAATGCGGTCCACCACCGCCTCAATGTCGTGGACCTTGTAGCGGTCGACTTTGTACCCCGATTCGAGTTCCACGAGCTGGCCGTCCACACGGGCGCGGACGTAACCCAGCCGCATGATTTGCTCAAACAACTCCCGGTAGTGGCCTTTTCGACCCCGAACCATGGGGGAGAGGAGCAAGAGCTTTTGACCTTCAAAACGCGCGAGGATGTTTTCGGCAATTTGGTCGTCGGTGTAGCGCACCATGGGCTCGCCTGTTTCAAGCGAAAACGCATCTGCAGCGCGGGCGTAGAGCAGCCTCAAAAAGTCATGCAGCTCCGTGACGGTCCCCACGGTGGAGCGCGGGTTTTTGGAGACGGTTTTTTGCTCGATGGCCACCACAGGGCTCAGGCCTGAGATGGACTCGACGTCCGGGCGCTTCAACCCCCCAAGGAACTGTCGGGCATAAGCACTCAACGTTTCCAAAAACCGGCGCTGCCCCTCTGCGTACAGCGTGTCAAACGCGAGGCTCGACTTCCCACTTCCGCTCACCCCGGTGAACACGACGAGCTTGTTCCGAGGCAAGACCACATCCA
Organism: uncultured Flavobacteriales bacterium; assembly: GCA_965658245.1. Classification (GTDB taxonomy): domain Bacteria; phylum Bacteroidota; class Bacteroidia; order Flavobacteriales_D; family Sanyastnellaceae; genus UBA11663. The sequence goes on along the minus strand of CBFHRO010000035.1, from coordinate 16,752 downwards.
CCTGCTTGAGGTTGTGCTCGGACGCGCCCGTGACAATCAAGTCATCTTGGCGCGCGTCGGCGTCGGGGTGCGTGGGTGTGGTCATGCGGGTTCAACAATTGAGCCTTACCCGGGTTCACCGCCTTGCATCTCTTGGGCATGGCCGTCCAAACGGCGAACGTTCCAGCCCAAGCCCGCCACCAACATCGTCATCAAGGGAGACACCCAATTGAAGATGCAGTAGGGGGCGTAGGCGAGGGTGGCGACCCCGAGGATGCCACTTTGTGCCACGCCGCAGGTGTTCCAAGGGATGAGCACCGACGTCACCGTGCCGGCATCTTCGAGGGTGCGGCTGAGGTTCTCAGGTGCCAAGCCGCGCTCGGCGTAGGCTTCGCCCATCATTTTGCCTGGCACCACAATGGCGATGTACTGGTCCGAGGCGAGGACGTTGAAGGCCACGCATGCGCCCACGGTGCGTCCAATCAACCCAAGCGTGCTGTTCACGCCCACCACGAGGGCTTGGGTCATGCGGGACAGCATGCCAGTGGCCTGAAGCACCGACCCAAAGGTCATGGCGCAGACAATGAGCCAAACCGTGTTGAGCATCCCTTTCATGCCGCTGCTTGACAACAACTCGTCCGCGAGGTCGTGCCCGGTGACGACGGCCACGTCCAAGGCCATGGCTTGCATGGACGCCACGTAGGATGCGGCGGCATAGCTCAGGTCGGAGCTTGCGATTTGGCGGATGACATCGGGTTGGAACACGATGGCGGTTAAGGCGCCTAAGAGCACCCCGACAAACAGGGCGGGCGCTGCGGGCACTTTTTTGGCGATCATGATCAAAACCGCGACCGGGGCCAAAAACAACCCCGGATGAATGGAGAAGGCGCCGGACACGGCTTCTGCAAAGCCAGGGGCCAATTGCGCGCCCTGTTCGGCAGCCCCGCCGCCAAATCCCACCAAGAGAAACACGAGCAAGGCCACGCCAATGCTCGGCCCCGTGGTGTACAGCATGTACCGAATGTGGGTGACGAGGTCTGTGCCGGCAACGGCCGGAGCGAGGTTGGTGGTGTCGCTGAGGGGCGACATTTTGTCCCCAAAGTACGCCCCACTGATGATGGCGCCGGCGACCCATCCTTCAGCCAAACCCAAGGCTTGACCAATGCCCACCAAGGCGATGCCCACGGTGCCGACGGTGCCCCACGAGCTGCCCGTGGCCAAGGACAAGACCGCACAAACGATGCACGCCGCAAACAAGAAGACCCCGGGTTGCAGGATCATCATGCCGTAGTGGATGAAGGCGGGGATGATGCCCGCAAGCAACCACGTTCCGGAGAGCGCCCCAATCAAGAGCAAAATGAGAATGGCCTCGGTGGCCGTGCCAATGCTGTGGGCAATGGCGTCCCGGATCTCCGTCCATGTGGTGCCTCTGCCCATGCCAAGGGCACCGGCAAACAAGGCGGCGAGGAGCAGGGCGATTTGGTTGGATCCGTAGGAACTGTCCTCCCCAAAATACACGACATCCGCACCGAGGAGGATGATCAGCAAGGCCACGGGGGCCAGCGCCACCCACAGGGGCATGGAACCCCGCATCAGGACTTGGCCTCGAGCTCCTGGTTTTCTGCCGCACCCGTCGGCGACAAGGCCGTCTTGTCGACCCGTGCTTTGCCCGATTCAAATTCGAGAACAACCGTCTTTTCACTCACAGACACCACTTTTCCGTGCACCCCACCGATGGTGACCACTTGGTCGCCCTTTTTGACGGCGTCGCGAAAGGCCTTGGCTTCTTTTTGGCGTTTCATCTGCGGGCGAATCATGAAGAGGTACATGATGCCAAACATGCCAGCCAACATGAGCAAGGTGGACATGCCACCGCCGCCTGCCGCGGCTTGGAGGAGAAGGGGAGCGTTCATGGGGCCGAAAATAACCCCCTCGCGCTGAGATTGCGAAGGATGGGGCCGAATCTTCAGCGCCCGTCGGGCGAAAGCACGGTGCCGAGGAGGTGCAATCGGATCACGCCAGGGTCGGTGTTGGCCACCACGGTGATGACCTTGTCCTGTTCGCCGGTTTTGTCGTGGGTGTCAAAGGACACTTCGACCGTGCCGCGTTCGCCTGGCGCGAGGGGGGTGCGCGGCCACGTTTTGGGCACGGTGCATCCACAGGACGTGGACACGTCCGCAATCAAGGCACTTCCAGGACCTTCGTTGACGAACGAGAAGGCATGGGTCACAATGTGCCCTTCGCTGACCACGCCAAACGTCATGGCTGTGTCTGCAAACGACAACGCAGGACGCACCACTTCTTGCGTACCGCCTTTGCTTGCGGTGGCGGGCATGACAATCATGTCCGTTCCAACTGCGCGGTCATCAGTGCAGGCATTCAAGCCCAGCACCACCGCAATGCCCACAAAAAAATGACGCCGCCGCATGGGTCATTCGATGAGTCCGCGTCCCACCTTTTTGATGTCGCCTGACTCTTTCAACTTGGTGAAGAGTTGGTCCAAAATGCCGTTGATGAACCCGTGACTCTTGGGGGTGCTGTAGTATTTGCTGAGCTCGATGTATTCGTTCAGCGTCACTTTCAGGGGAATCGAATCGAAGGTTTGGGCCTCCGCAAGGGCCATCTTCATCAAGATCTTGTCCGTGGTGGCGATGCGCTCGAGCTCCCAGTTTTGGGCTCCCTCTTGAATCAACGTCTCACTCGCCTCGCCCAGAGCCAACGACTTGGTGAACAGGTCTTCCATGAAGGCCTTGTCGTCGTCGTCGTCACGCCACAACGGAAGCACATTCACATCGTTGTCGTCCTCCTTGATGGTTTTGATGGTCTTGATGACCATGCTTGCGGCGAGGTCGAGGTCATCCACCCAATAGATGCTCTCCTCTTCGAGCATGTCTTGGAACATCTCAAAGTTGACCATGTGCTTGCGGAACATCCGGACCAAACTCTCTCGGTCGACTTGAAACCCACGCTCCTCGGAGGCCATGTATTCTTGGTACTCCTCGTTGTCCAACAGCCCGCGAAAAATCGCACGCAGCAATTCTCGACGGTTGCCCCAACCCACGCCAAGTTCGTCGCATGCCTTCCGCAAGTTGGTGCTGTTGGCAAGGATGCGCAGGGGTTTGTTGGTGACAAACTTCGTGTTGGGGTTCAAATCCTCGGGAGAGGGGAGTTGCTTCTTGTATCCCGCTTCGATGCGGTCAATGGCGAGTGCCTGCATCGACCCAATCATGTCGAGCAACATGAGGTACAGCTCCTGCATTTTCTGCGTGCTGTGGTCGAGGGCTTGACGGGCGCGTTTGACATCGCGGTCCTCGTCTTGATAGTAGCCAAAAAGAACGTGCAGGATTTTGATCCTGAGGTGGCGGCGGTTCAGCATGTTTGCAAGTTGTCCCAAAAGTACGTCGCACAACCGGGCGAACATCCTTGATGTCTTGGGGTTTTTTCACCATGCGCGCACCAATAACCTGTGTTCTCCACGGTAGTTTTGCACCCATGAATTGCCCAAGTGTGACGGCGGTGCTGTGGAGCGCCTTTTTGGCCATGGGATTGGCAGGGTGCACCACCCTTGTGGAGGTCGATTTGCCTGAGATCCCGCCCCAAGGGGTGATGGAGGCTTCGGTGCGACTGGGAGAACCGCCCCTGGTGTTTTTGACCACGACCCAAGGATATTTCGATGCCTTGGATGCTTCGACCGTGTCCAATTTGTTCGTGGAGGGCGCCGAGGTCGTGATGACCGTGGACGGCGACGAGGTGGCCTTGAACGCATTGTGTTCGGACGACTTGCCGCCTGAAGCCCTCGCCGAGGCCGCAGCGTTTCTCGGAGTGTCGGAAGCCTCGCTCGCCAACACCAACATTTGTGTGTACACCGGCCTTGGTCTGCCTTCAACGTATGGGGCCGTGGGCAAGTCGTACGGCCTGCGTGCCACCTGGAACGAGGATGGGGTCGCGTTTGACTTGCAGGCGTCCACAGAAATGACAGCGCTTCCTCAGCTCGACAGCGTGTGGTTCGAGATTCCAGAGACCTCCACCAACGACAGCTTGGGGGTGATTTGGACGGAATTCACCGACCCCGTGGGGTTTGGAGATGCGTATCGGTGGTCCTCCAAACGCCTCGGCAAGGACGACGACTTCTTTTTCCCCCTTGGCGGGGTGTTCGACGATGCCTTTGTCGACGGCCAGACCTTTCCGTTCTTCAATTTTCGTTCGCCTCAACCGGGCGTTGAAGAGGTTCCCGGAGAGGAGGGCTTTTGGAAGACAGGGGACACGGTCGTGGTTCGTTTGGACGGCATTGCATTTGAGGCCTTTGAAGTCATTCGCGATTTCGAGACATCCGTGGCCAACCAAGGCAACCCCTTCGCTTTGCCCACCTCTGCAAGCACCAACGTCGACGGAGGGCTCGGCTGGTTTGTGGCCTACGCGGGCGTGACGGACACTGTGGTGTGCGCGCCTTGAGGGGCGCCCCTCAAGCCCGGTCCTCCCATGACCTCCTGCGCGTTGTACTTTCAACCCCAAATCTTTCTTCCATGAACTTTCGCGTCCTTTTTTCTGTACTCGTCCTCTTGCCGTTCGTCAGCCCCTCGATGCATGCCCAAAACGCAGGTGCAAATTGGAAGCTGCGCGAAGTGACGTGCCATGAAGTCGGTGCGGTTTTGACGTTCCAAGGAGAGGTGCAGGCCCGAGGAGGCATTTGGAAGTCGCAGCTGACAGGGCTTCCCGACGACGTCGATGTGACGAGTGCCCAGTTGGCTTTGCCGGAGGGGTTGCGCTTGGTGGCCATCAACAAACTGACCACCAAACCAGACGTGTCCGAGGATTTGGCATGGATGGCCCAACAAGTAGAGGCCCGTCAGCTCGCGTTGGATTTGGAGAAGGCGTTGTTGTCCGCAATCGATCAAGAGCGCGCGTACCTGGAGGCGAACCGGCAGATCGGTGGAGGCCAGGAAGTGCTTCTTGTGGACGATGTGGAAGAAATGCGGCACTACCTCGCCCAACGTCATCAGGAACTCGCGCTGGACCGCGTGGACGTGGCAAGCAACGTGCGTGACCTCGAAACGCAATTGGCGGCAGCTCAGGCGGACCTTGAAGCCCTCCAGCGCGCCTCCCAAATGCCCCAGCACGCCCTCGAGTTGGTGGTCTCCGGTCAAGGGAATGGGGGCGCCCAATTGAAAGTGGCCACACAACGTGCGGGATGGGTGAGTTCTTACGACCTCTCTTGGGATGCGCAGCAAGAAAAGCTTCGCGTGACGCGTTTTGCGCGGGTGGTCCAAACCACCGGTCTCGATTGGCGCGAAGTGGATTTGGAATTGCGCACGGGTCAGCCTTTGACAGGGGCGGCGCGTCGCTCCGTGAAGGCACAATTGCAGACGCAAGGGGAGGCGACCTACGATGGGTACTGCGCCAATGTGCAATGGGTGAACAGTGGGTTGTCGGATTCAGGCGCCCGCCAAGATGTGCTCTCAGGCCAAGGTGCACTCGCATCCAATTGGACCATGTCCGGCGAGGACAAGGTGAACATTTCAGGATCGGGCGAAGCTGCGCGGGTGTTTCTTGACGAGCACATCGTGGAGGCCACGCCTCGATGGGAAGCGCGTCCAAGCACTTCTGAAGAGGCCATCCGGGCGTGTGACACCTACGATTGGATGGAGCTCAAGATGCTGTCAGGGGAAGGGCGGATGTTCCAAGGCAATGCCATGGTGGGGGTGCTGCCCTTGAACATGCCCGCTTGGGGCGATTCATTGCAAGTTGAGTTGGGGTTCGACGACGGCGTGCGGTCCAACACCAGCTTGGTGCAAGACGCCAGTGGCACGCGAAAGATGTCGGGCAAACGCATTGTGGAGCAGGAGCGGTTGGTGACGGTTCACAACACCAGTGATGGGGAAGCCCTTGTGAGGGTGGTGGAGGAATTGCCTGTCGCCCCAGGTTGGGACATGACGGTGGATGCGTCGCTGGGGGGCGTTTGGAATGCCGAAACTGGAGAGGTTGTCTGGTCTCACGCATCCATCCCTTCTGGGGGCTCCTGGGAAGCCACAGTACGCGTACGGATCGTGGTGCCCAAGCGCGGTGGCACCCTCGTCGGACTGTGAGGGAAGACGGCGAACGGCGACGCCTCAGGCCTTGCCAAAGGCGGACAACAGGCGTTGGGCCAAACGTTGACCGGCGCCACGGCCACCCAACGAGGTTTGGAGTTCGTCAAACCCCTTTCGCTGGTCGCTCAAATGAGCGTTCGTTTCAGCAAGGAGCGCGGCGCGTGTGAACTTGTGTTGAATGAGCTCCGGAACCACCTCGCGTTGCAGCAGTAAGTTGGGCAAGCCAATGAACTCCACTTTCGCGAGCCACTTGGCCAAGCGGTAAGTGATCCAACTCGTCTTGTACACGAGCACGTGGGGGGTGTTGAGCAGGGCTGCCTCCAAGGTGGCCGTGCCACTTGCCACCCAGGCGGTTTGGGCTTGCGCCAGGATGCGGTGGGTTTGGCCAAACGCCACCCGGATTCCCTGTTCGCGCGCCAACGTGTAATCCGATTCCGTGCGGCCGGGAGCGCCGGCGATGACCACGTCCTTCATGGCCCACATGCCTTGCATGGCGCCTTCCAAGGCCGCGTCGATCATCACGGGCAAGTGGTGCTCGAGTTCCTGTGCCCGAGATCCGGGGAGCAGCGCCAACTTCACGGGGCGCTGCTCCCCGGGTACGTCGGGCACCAAGTCCAGCAGGGGATGCCCCACATCCCAAACCTCCACCCCCGAAGCCTTCAGGGATTGAGCTTCAAAGGGGAGGATGGGCGCCACGGCATCGAAGTGGGCTTTCAGTTGTGCGACGCGTCCCGCCTTCCACGCCCAAACTTGCGGCGCCACCCATTGCACACGCAGTGCGCCGTGGTTCTTGCCATGAAGGGCCTTCGCCAACCTCATGTTGAAGCCGGGGAAGTCAAGGGTCAACACCAAATCCGGATCCTCCTTCACCACGTCGGCCTCTGCGCGCTTGAGGTTTCGAAGGATGGTGCGGAGGTTTTGGGCCACTTCGAGGAAGCCCATGAAATTGATCGAGGCGCAATGGGTCAAAAGTCGCATGCCTTCCGCCTGCATGGCGTCTCCTCCCCATCCGACGGCCTCGAGGGTCAGCCCTTGGGCGGAGCAGAGCGCTTTCAATTCCCGAATCAGGAGCGCACCGTACGCATCGCCCGACGCTTCTCCGGCCACCAAAAAGACTTTGAGGCGCCCTGTTTGGCGCAAGGGGCGAGGTGTCACCATGAGGTTCCTGCGGTGGCTTGCAGATACACAATGAACGGAACGGTCAGGAGGATGATTGCGAGCAGGCCTTGGGCGACGCGTTCCCACCCCAGGCGATTCGCGCCCCAAAAAAGGAGGACGTTGAACAAGGTGCTGGCGGTCAAGATGCTGTCGCGATAGAGGAGGCTTCGGAGCACGATTTCTTCGTAGAAATACGTGAAAGACGAGCCGTTCGCCCAGCCCCACCAAAACCCGAGAAGCACGCCTCCGCACAACGTGCCGAAGATGCCAGCCAATAGTCCCACCCAAAGGTGATCTGCGGGGTGTCGGTCAGTCATCGAGCGTCCAGTCCCTTTGGTTCAGTTCGGCCATGGCATGGTGCGCAGTGAGGTCGTATTGGACCGGCACCACGCTGACGTAGCCGTGCTTCAAGGCCCACTCGTCGGTGTCTTCCCCCTTGTCCACATCCGTGAAATTCCCCGTCATCCAGTAGTAGGTTCTTCCGCCAGGAGCTTGTCGTTCCTCGAACGAGTCGGCCCAGTGTCCGGCGCCTTGACGGCACACCCTCAACCCTTGCAGGTCTTCGGGGGCCACCTTGGGGATGTTTACGTTCAAGCAAGTCCCCTTGGGGGTGCCCTGCGCCAAGACCTGCTTGGTCACGGTTCGGGCGACGTCACGAGAGGCACGGAAGTCGGCATCTTCGGCGAAATCACACAGCGAAAAGCCCACCGACGGAATGCCCTCCAAAGCACCTTCGACCGCGGCCGACATGGTGCCCGAATAGATCACGTTGATCGAGGCGTTGGAGCCGTGGTTGATGCCGCTCACAAGCACATCCGGCTTGCGCTTGAGGATCTTGTAAATGGCCAATTTCACACAATCCACGGGGGTGCCCGTCGTTTTGTAGGCTTCCACGCCTGCCATGCCAAAATCGTGCGACGACATGCGCAAAATGTCGCTGATGGTGATGGCGTGGCCCATGCCGCTTTGGTGGCTGTCGGGCGCGACGACCACGATGTCCCCGAGGTCGGCAATGCTCTCCACGAGGTTGCGGATGCCGGGGGCGGTGATGCCGTCGTCGTTGGTGACGAGGATGAGGGGGCGTGAGGTTGCTTGGCTCATGCGTGGGATTCCGGTGTGCGGTTCAACACCTCGAGGAAGTAGCCCCAGAACTTCTGGACCGAGCTCACTTGGACGCATTCGTCAGGGCTGTGCGCGCCTCGGATGTTGGGGCCAAACGACACCATGTCCATGTCGGGGTAGTTGGTTCCCAGGATGCCGCATTCCAACCCGGCGTGGCAAGCAAGCACGCGTGGCGCCTCGTTGTAGCGCTCTTGGTACAAGTCGCGGCACATGGCCACCGCCTCGCTGGTCGGGTTGGGGGTCCAGCCCGGGTAGGCGCCACTGCGCTCAGTCTGGAGTCCCGCCAAGGCAAAGGCGGCCTCGATGCTCCGGGCGTGGTCGTCCTTTTCCGAGTCGACGCTGCTGCGGTTCAAGCATTGAATTTCCACCGCGCCGTCGGCCACCGCCACGCGGGCGAGGTTGTTGGAGGTTTGGACCAACCCCTCGATGTCCGGACTCATCCGGTGGATGCCCACGGGACACGTTTGGATGGCCAGCAGCAGGGCGTACTGGTCGTCTTCTCCCATCACGTGGTTGGGCACCGTGACCTCACTCCATTCAAGCACCAATTCGGGGTCGGTGGTCGCGTACTCCGCTTGAAGCGTGGCGCCGGATGCGGTCAAGGCCGCGACGAGGGCATCGCGGTCAGACTCCGCAAACACCACGGTCGTGCGCGACTCCCTTGGAATGGCGTTGCGCAAGCCCCCGCCGTGGACCTCTGCCACGCGCAAGTCGACGTGGTCGAGGGCTTCGAGCAACACGCGGTTCATCAATTTGTTGGCGTTGGCCAGTCCTTTGTGGATGTCCATGCCACTGTGGCCTCCGGACGCGCCGCGAAGCACGACGGTCAAGGCGGCATTGCCCTCCTTGACGGTCTCCTCGGGGGTGTAGGTGCCACGGGATGTCAAGTCGACGCCTCCCGCACAGCCGATGCTGATTTCGTCGTCGTCCTCGGTGTCGAGGTTGAGAAGAATGTCTCCCGAGAGAAAGCCGCCTTGCAATCCGAGGGCGCCCGTCATGCCCGTTTCCTCATCGATGGTGAAGAGGGCTTCGAGCGCGGGGTGGGCGACATCTGAACTTTCCAACACGGCCAAAATGCTGGCCACGCCAATGCCGTTGTCGGCGCCGAGCGTGGTGCCGTCGGCGCGGACCCAATCGCCGTCGACCACCATGCGGATGCCTTCGGTCATGAAGTCAAATTCGGTGGCCTCGTTTTTCTGACAAACCATGTCCACATGGCTTTGGAGTACAACCGTCTTACGGTTCTCCATTCCGGGGCTTGCATTCTTTTTAATCAGCACATTACCCACTTCATCTTGAAGGGATTGTAGACCCTTTTCAGAAGCCCATTGATGCAGCCATTCCACCACGCGGTCCTCGTGCTTGGAGGGGCGTGGAATGGCGTTCAAATCGGCGAACCTGTTCCACAAATTTTGGGGTTCGAGCTGGCGAACGGGGTGGTCGGCGTGATCCTTCATGCCCCGAAGGTAGTGCGCCTTTGGTGTGTGAATGGCCCTGAAAGTGTGGAAAAGTTGAGTTGTGATTTGGCCCCAAACCCGCGCCACGTCTCTAATTTCGAGGGCAATATGTCAGAGCAAGTCACGTACACGGAAGACAACATTCGGAGCCTTGATTGGAAGGAGCACATCCGCATGCGCCCGGGGATGTACATCGGCAAGTTGGGCGACGGAAAGGATGCCGACGACGGGATCTACGTCCTGTTGAAGGAAGTCATCGACAACAGCATCGACGAGTACACGATGGGCCATGGCCGCACGGTGGAGGTGGTCATCAAGGACGACGAGGTGCGCGTTCGGGACTACGGCCGCGGCATTCCCCTGGGGAAGGTGGTCGATTGTGTGTCGAAAATCAACACGGGCGGCAAGTACGACAGCCGTGCCTTCAAGAAATCGGTGGGACTCAATGGGGTCGGCACCAAGGCGGTGAATGCCTTGAGCACCGAGTTCATTGTGGAAAGTGTCCGAGAGGGCCAAATCAAGCGCGCGGGCTTCGAGCTCGGCGAACTCATCGACGATGCCAAGGTGGAAACCACCACCAAGCGCAACGGCACGCGCATTCGGTTCAAGCCAGACCCTGAGATTTTCAAGGCGTACCGCTTCCGCACGGAACACGTGGAGAAACTGCTCTGGAACTACGCCTACCTAAACACGGGGTTGACCTTGTACCTCAACGGGGAGAAGTTCCGGAGCGAGAACGGCCTGAAAGACCTGCTCGAGGCTCGATTGGACAGCAAGTTGCGCTACCCGATTGTGCACCTGTCCGGAGAGGACATCGAAGTGGCCATGACGCACACCGACGCGTACGGGGAGGACTACCAGAGCTTCGTCAACGGCCAGTTCACGCCCCAGGGCGGAACGCACCAAGCGGCCTTTCGCGAAGCGTACATCAAGGTGGTCCGCGACTTCTTTGGCAAGGACTACGATGCCCAGGACATTCGTGGCGGCATTTCTGCGGCCGTGGCCGTGAAGGTGGAAGAGCCCGTATTCGAGTCCCAAACCAAGACCAAGCTTGGCTCCCAAGACGTGGGGCCAGGGCGTCCTTCGCTCAAGAGCTTTGTCTTTGAATTCCTCAAGCGCGAACTGGACAACTTCCTGCACCGCAACCCTGAAACCGCCCAAGCCCTTCAGGCGCGAATCATTCAGAGTGAGAAGGAGCGCAAGGATTTGGCCGGCATCAAAAAGCTGGCACGTGAACGCGCCAAGAAGGCGTCGCTGCACAATCGCAAGCTGCGCGATTGTCGGTTGCACTTGACCGACGTCAAGAAAGACCGCAACGAGGAGACCACGCTGTTCATCACGGAGGGCGATTCGGCCTCGGGTTCCATCACCAAGGCGCGCGACGTGGCCACCCAGGCGGTCTTCAGCTTGAAAGGGAAGCCCTTGAACAGCTTTGGACTGACCAAGAAGGTGGTGTACGAGAACGAAGAATTCAACCTGCTGCAGGCGGCCCTCAACATCGAAGATGGCCTCGACACGTTGCGGTACAACAAGGTGGTGATTGCCACCGATGCCGATGTCGATGGCATGCACATCCGATTGCTGCTCATCACATTCTTCCTGCAGTTTTTCCCAGACCTCGTAAAGCGCGGTCACTTGTACGTGCTCCAGACTCCGCTGTTTCGCGTCCGGAACAAGAAAAAGACCTTCTACTGCTACGACGACATGGAGAAGCATGCGGCCTTGAACGAGTTGGGTGCACGAGCGGAGATCACCCGATTCAAGGGGCTCGGGGAAATCAGTCCTGACGAATTCAGCCACTTCATTGGGGAGGACATTCGTTTGGACCCGGTGGTCATCGGCAAGGAGCAGAGCCTTCAAGAAATGCTCGGTTTCTTCATGGGCAAGAACACGCCCAACCGCCAAAAATTCATCATTGAAAACCTCCGCGTGGAGAAAGACGAAGTGAGCGAAGCATGAGCGAGAACGATCCCATTCAAGACGACGAACGCGACGAGCGCGACGACGAATTTTCGGGCGAAGACCAGGGCTCGGAAGCGGGGGAGATGGAACACGTCGTTCCCGTTCGAGGGATGTACAACGACTACTTCCTTGACTACGCGAGTTACGTCATCCTCGAGCGCGCCGTCCCGCACCAGCACGATGGGCTGAAGCCCGTGCAGCGTCGCATCCTGCACAGCCTGCGGGAAATGGACGACGGCCGATTCCACAAGGTGGCCAACGTCATCGGCAACACGATGAAGTATCACCCGCATGGGGATGCGAGCATCGGGGATGCCATGGTCCAAATCGGCCAGCGCGAGCTGCTTCTCGACTGCCAGGGAAACTGGGGAAACATCCTGACGGGCGACCGCGCGGCGGCCCCGCGTTACATCGAGGTCAAGCTGAGCAAGTTTGCCTTGGAGGTCCTCTTCAATGCGAAGACCACCACGTGGCTGTCTTCGTATGACGGCCGGAACAAAGAACCGGAAACGCTGCCTGTGAAGTTTCCGTTGCTGTTGGCAAGTGGGGTGGACGGGATTGCGGTCGGTTTGGCCTGCAAAATCCTGCCCTACAACTTCATCGAGTTGATTGATGCGTGCATTGCGCATTACCAAAACAAACGCTTCACGCTCTATCCGGATTTCGCCACCGGCGGGATGGCGGACATGGAGAACTACAACGACGGCCTTCGCGGGGACCGCGTGCGCGTGCGTGCGCGCATTGACAAGGTCGACAGCAAGACGTTGGTCGTTCGCGAGGTGCCCTACGGGGTGACGACGGGTTCGCTGATTGACAGCATCCTGAAGGCCAACGACAAGGGCAAGATCAAGGTGAAGAAGGTCGAGGACAACACGGCCGACAAGGTCGAAGTGGTGGTGCACCTCGCCAACAACGTCTCGCCTGACAAGATGCTCGACGCGCTTTACGCGTTCACGGATTGTGAAGTAAGCTTGGCCCCCAACAGTTGCGTGGTGTTTGACGACAAGCCCGTGTTCATGGGCATTTCTGACATCCTGCGCATCAGTGCCGACCGCACGCGATTCTTGCTGAAGCGAGAGCTTGAAATCGAACTCGGCGAGCTTCAAGAGACATGGCACTTTGCCTCCTTGGAGAAAATCTTCATCGAAAACCGCATCTACCGCGACATTGAGGAATGCGAGACTTGGGAAGAGATTTTGGCCGCCATCCACGAAGGGCTGAAGCCCCACATCAAGCACTTGTTGCGTGAAGTGACCGACGAGGACGTGACGCGCCTGACCGAAATCCGCATCAAGCGCATCTCCAAATTTGACAGCTTCAAGGCCGACGAGCGCATCGCGGCGTTGGAAGGGGACATCGACAAGGTCAAGCACCACCTCGAGCACCTCACGGAATACGCCATCGACTGGTTCAAGAAACTCAAGGACAAGTACGGCAAAGGGCGCGAGCGCAAAACCGAATTGCGCACCTTCGAGTCCATCGACCGCAGCAAAGTCGCGGTGGCCAACGCCAAGTTGTACTGGAATCCGACCGAGGGTTTTGTGGGAACAGGCCTGAAGCGGACCGAAGGGGAGTTGCTGGGCGACTGTTCCGACATCGACCACATCATCGTGTTCCGCCGGGACGGGGTGATGCAGGTGAGCAAGGTGTCGAGCAAGGCGTTCTTCGGAAAGGATTTGCTCTACGCCGCGGTGTGGAAGAAAGGCGACAAGCGCACGACCTACAACGTCATTTACCTCGACGGGGCCACGGGTCGCAGCATGGTGAAGCGCTTCAACGTGACCTCCATCACCCGTGACCGCGAGTATCCCATCACCAAGGGCACCCCCAAATCCAAGGTCTTGTACTTCACCGCCAACCCCAACGGCGAGGCGGAAGTGGTCACGGTCTTCCTCCGCGCCCAGGCCCGATTGAAGAAGGTCAAATTCGACCTCGACTTCAGCGACATTGGCATCAAGGGACGCGGCGCAGGCGGCAACCTCGTCTCGAAGTTCCCCGTGCGGAAAATCGAACTCAAAGAGGCCGGTGTCAGTACGCTCGGCGCACGCAAGGTCTGGTACGACGAGACGGTGCGTCGATTGAACGCGGACGGACGGGGCCAATTCCTGGGGGATTTCAAGCCGGACGACAAGATTTTGGTCTTGCTCAACACCGGAGAATACCTGTTCACGGGCTTCGATTTGAGCACGCACTTTGACGAGCGCATGATTCACCTCGAGCGTTTTGACGAAGACAAACCGGTCTCTGTCGTGTACTATGAAGGGGAGAAGGAAGAGTGGTATGTCAAGCGGTTCCTGCCGGAATTCAGCAAGAACGCCACGGGCTTCATCGGCGACCACGAACAGTCCAGACTGTGGGTCGCGTCCACCTTGCACCACCCACATGTACGGATCCGTTACAACCGTCGGTTCAAGCACACGCGCGACCGTGAGGATGACGTCCTCGACTTGCGTGGCTTCATTTCGGTGAAAGGCGTGAAGGCCATTGGCAACAAATTGAGCGCCTTGCCCGTCACCGAAGTCACGCTTGAGCCGCCTGTTGCGGAGCTGGAAACTGCGCATGAAAAGGAGTTGCAGGCCGCACGCGATGCCGATGCCCAACGCGCACAAGCATCCAAGGCTCCGGCGTCGGCAACTGACGATTCGCAACAAGGAGAGGCTGATCCTGCCGAGGTCAACATCCCCGCAACCGAAGAGGGTGGGGCCGAGGATGCGCAAGGTCAAGCGTCCCTTTTTTGATTGGAATTCAGTGATTTAAGGGTCTTGGTGTTCTTTGTACACCAAGGCTTGCTTTTGACCTAACTTGCCGACCCAAATACCATGGTCATGACCTATTCCCAAATTCTTTGCCGAGGCACGGTAGCCGGCATGTTTGCTGCATTCTTTTTGGCTTCATGTGGTACGCCATCGCCGACGGGCACCGCCCGCATGGAGGGCTCAGCAGTACAAGAAGACCGGTTGGTGCATCCTGAATGGACGAAAAACGCGACCATTTACGAGGTCAACCTTCGCCAGCACACCCCAGAGGGAACCATCGAGGCGTTTCTCCCGGACTTGCCGCGTTTGAAAGAACTCGGGGTGGACATTTTGTGGCTCATGCCCATTCATCCCATTGGGGACGTGAACCGAAAGGGGGGAGAGAACACAAACAACTTCATCGTCGAACCTGGAAGCAGCTCCCTTGGCAGTCCCTACAGCGTTCAAGATTACCACGCGGTCAACCCCGACTATGGAACCCATGACGACGTGCGTGCCTTGACGGCTGCCGCCCATGACCTCGGCATGCGGGTCATCTTGGATTGGGTGGCGAACCACAGTGCGTTTGACTGCGTGTGGACCGAGGACCACCGCGAGTACTACTTGTTGGACAGCCTCGGAAACCTCCAACCGCCTCTGGGCACGGACTGGTGGGACGTGGCCCAATTGGATTGGGAAGGCGGGGTTGAAAATGGGTTGTACGCGGCGATGGTGGATGCCATGGCGTTTTGGGTGGCCGATTGCGGCATCGATGGTTTCCGTTGCGATGTGGCCATGAAAGTCCCGACCCCATTTTGGGACATGGCGCGTCGCCAATTGGAAGCGGTCAATCCAGAAGTGTTCATGCTGGCGGAAGCGGAAGAGCCCGATCATCACAACCGTGCCTTTGACATGAGCTACGGATGGCATTTCCATCACTTGACCAACCAAGTTGCCCAAGGCAAAGAATCCGTGCAAGTGTTGCGCGATTACATCGAAGAGGAGGCAAAGCGTTTCCCCAGCGATGCGTACCGCCTGGGGTTCATCACCAACCACGATGAGAACAGTTGGAACGGCACTGTGGAAGAGCGCTACGGCGACGCCGGTGACGCCATGGGGGTGCTCGCGGCGACCTTGCTGGACATGCCCTTGATTTACTCGGGGCAAGAATCGTACAACCGCGACCGCTTGCGCTTCTTTGAGAAGGACACGGTGGAATGGGGCGACTACAGCAAGGCCGATTTCTACCGCCGGCTCAACGACCTCAACCACACTCGGGAGGCGCTTTGGAACGGCGATTTTGGAGGTGCACCTCAGGTGTTGAAGACGAGCGCAGACGCGCACGTATTTGCCTTCCAAAAAGAAAAGAACGGCAGCACCGTCGTGGTGATCCTCAATTTGTCAGATGCGCCGCAAGAGGTGTCGTTGACCCTGCCTGACGCGCCGTTGAAGGTGGTGATGGGCGAAGGAGAGCTCGGTGGCTGGTCTGAAGGCCAAACCCTCGGACCCTGGGGCTACTGCGTTCTCGCAACGGATGCTTGACCTTGACGTAACCGCGATTCGGTCCGTCACGTGAAGGGCTGGTGTACCTTCGGTCCATGAAGATGAAACGTGTTGCCCTCATTGCCCATGACGGCAAGAAGGACGATTTGGTGGCGTTTGTACAAGGGCACATGGATTGGTTCTCCCAATGCGATTTGGTGGGGACAGGAACCACGGGCGGGCGCATCGAAGCGCTGGGACTCACTGTGGAACGTTTGGCGTCGGGCCCCCTCGGCGGGGATGCCCAAATCGCAGCCCGCATCACCGAAGGCAACCTCGACGCTGTCATCTTTTTCCGAGACCCCATGGGCAAGCACCCCCACGAACCAGACGTGAACATGCTGTTGCGTCAATGCGACGTGCACAACGTGGCCCTTGCCACCAACCGTGCCACAGCTGAGTTGCTGGTGCGCGCTGCGCATTTGGACGGCGCATGAGTGGGGTGGGCCGGCGCGGCACAGGCCCTTGGCCAAGCACCAACACCGATGTGGTGGTGACGGCCTGGCTCATGTCACGCCTGTCTGAGGTGGAAGCAGAAGAACGAAGCGGCATGGCGCGTTGGCTGTTGGAGCACGTCAGCGGTCAAGGGAAGGGCGAGCGGATGGTGGCCGACATGCGTTGGCACGAATCCCAGTTGGACCGCCTCGCCGTGATGGCGGAACGCCTCAATGAGGGAGAGCCCATTCAGCACGTCCTCGGCGAGAGTTGGTT
>CBFHRO010000034.1:0-22361 GCA_965658245.1 uncultured Flavobacteriales bacterium | reverse complement strand
TGTTTGACTGTCACGCCAAACTTGGAGGCAAGCGCCAAAAAGCTTCCGAAGGCAATGAAGTTCAACCCTCCGAGCTGGATCAAAAACAACAGCACCCAATGCCCCTTGGCCGTGAAATACGTCATGGTGTCCACGCTCATCAATCCGGTCACGCAGGTGGCGCTCGTGGCAGTGAAGAACGCGTCCACCAAAGGCATGCCGCCTTCCATGGTGGTCATGAGCGGCATGCTCAGAAGCCAAGTGCCGATGCCAATCAACAACAAAAAACTCAGGATGAAAATGACCGCGGGATGCAGCCGGACGCGCGGCAACCGTGATCCTGGTCGAAGCCATTCCATCCACACCGCCACGAAGAGGTAGCCTTGCACCAAAAAAGTGCTGAAATCCCCGATGTGGGGCAGGAGGACGGCGAGGCCCTTTTCGAAGGGAGGCGCCCCAAAGAACAAATCGCCGATGCCTTCCACCAACAACACGGCCATGACCAGGCCCTCCGCCCACGTCTCTTTGAAGAAGGAAGTGGGGTGGAAGTGGTACAGCACCCGGATGAGATAGTGCAACACGTAAAACCCAAAACTGAACTTGACCACGTCGAACAAGGCGTCGGCGGTGTCCGCATCGTGGTCGTATCCGTAATACACGGCGAGCACGGAAAGTGCGGAAAGGTTGACCAAGAGGGTGAGCCATTGGAAGGTTCCAAGGACGCGTTCCTTGCTGTCATAAAGCCAAACGTTGGCCCGCTCTCTGAAAGACTGCCAGGTCAATGCGTGGAGATGTTCGTTTTCGCGAGCCGAGGGAGTTCGGCCTGAAGGGCATCTTTGGTGATGGGCACCACGCCCACGCGCTCACATACCCATCCCCCCGCAAGGTTGGCCACGGACGCCACGTCCACAGCATTCGCCCCGCAGGCCAGCATCAAGGAGGCCACGGCAATGACCGTGTCTCCAGCCCCGCTGACATCGACCACTTCTCTGGGAATGGCGGGGATGTGGGCGTGCGAAACGCCCTCGTCTGGGGCGTGGATCCACGACCCCCACTCGCCCAACGTCACAAAAACCCTTTTGCAATCCAACTTCGCCATCAGGGCTTCCACAGCCGATTCCATGGCGTGGCGGTCGGTGGGTTCCACGTGTGGGGTCAGGCCGAGGCCTTCGTTGAGTTCTTTCAAGTTGGGCTTGAACAAGTCCACTTCGCGGTATGCGGAGAAGCGACGAAGTTTGGGGTCCACGGTGAGGGGGACGTTCGCGGCTTGACAGCGCTGGATGACCTCGGAGATGAACGCTTCAGTCATCAGGCCCTTGTCGTAATCCTCGAGGAGGACGACGTCAGGCTTTTGGGGACCTGCCAGCAGGCGATCGAGGTGTTGCAGGGCCTCGTTGGAAACGGCCATGGACACCTCTTCTGTGGACTCTTCATCCACGCGCACGACGTGATGGCCTTGGCTGATGACCCTTGTTTTGACGGTGGTGGGGCGTGTGGCGTCCAAACTCAAATGAGGCGTGCACATCGTCGCCAAGAGCGCTGTCAGGTCTCGTCCAGCCTGGTCGTCTCCCACCACACTCACGAGGTCCACCTCGGCACCCAGTGCACACAAGTTCTTGACCACGTTGGCGGCACCGCCTACGCGTTGCTCGCGCCGAGACACTTCCACAACGGGGACCGGAGCCTCAGGGCTGATGCGGTGAACTTGGCCCCACATGTAAGCGTCGACCATCACGTCGCCCACAACACAAACCCGGGCTGTGGACCACGGCAAGGTCTCAAGTGGAGAAGACGGCTGGGGCTTGCTCATGACGCCAAAGGTCGGAACTTCCTGTGGTCAGGTCAACTGTCGACACGCCGCGTCGATGCGACGAACCGCTTCAGAGAGCACATCGTCAGCAGCTGCGTAAGAGAGGCGGATGCATTCGGGGGTGCCGAATGCCGCCCCGCTGACCGAAGCGACCCTGGCTTCCTCAAGCAGGAAGAACGCCACGTCATTGGCATTTTCGAGCTTCTTGCCTTGGAAGGACTTCCCAAACAACGCCGAGACATCGGGGAACACGTAAAAGGCCCCCATGGGTTGGTTGACTTTGAACCCGGGCACCTTGCTCAGCCCATGCACCATCAAGGCGCGGCGCCGGCGAAAGGCATCGACCATGTCGCTGACCAAGCTCGGGTCCGCCTCGAGGGCCGCGGCAGAAGCGGCTTGCGTGATGCTGGAGGGGGCGGAGGTGAATTGACCTTGGATTTTGGTGCAAGCGGCGGCGATCCAAGTGGGTGCGCCGATGTAACCCAAACGCCACCCTGTCATGGCAAAGCCCTTGGAGACACCATTGACCGTCACGGTGCGCTCCCACATCCCAGGTTGGGCGGCCATGGACGCGTGCTTGTCTGTGAAGTTGATCAGCTCATAAATCTCATCGCTGACGGTGACAATGCGGTCGTGCTTTCGCAGCACGTCGGCAAGTGCCGCCGTCTCTTCCTGGCTGTACACTGAACCCGAGGGGTTGCAGGGAGAGGAGTACATGACCATCCGCGTCTTGGGCGTGATGGCCGCTTCCAATTCGCTCGGCTGGATTTTGTAGTCGTTGTCGATGCTTGTGGGCAACACGACTGGAACACCCCCTGCCACTTTGACAATCTCCTCGTAACTCACCCAATAGGGTGCAGGAAGGATGACTTCGTCCCCAGGATTGACCAAGGACAACACGACATTGGCCAAACTCTGCTTGGCTCCCGTGCTCACCACGACTTGGTCCATGGTGTACTCCAAGCCGTTGTCACGCTTGAATTTGTCGACAATGGCCTTCCGCACGCGTGGGGTTCCGGGAACAGGGGTGTAGTGGGTTTCGTTGGCTTCGATGGCCTCGATGCCTGCTTGCTTCATTTCGGCCGGCGTGTCAAAATCGGGCTCGCCAAGCGAAAGGGAAATGACATCGACGCCTTGTTCCTTGAGCTCACGCGCCTTGCGCGCCATGGCAATGGTTGCGGATTCGCTGAGCCGCTGGAGGAGGTCTGAAGTGGTTTGTTCCATGGGGAAATCAGTCTGGGAATGCGGGTGCAAAACTACGCAGGCGATGCGACAATTTGGCCAGAATCACGCAGGTCTGTGCAGAGTTGTCAACCCCAAACCCACAGCGGTGAGAAGTCCGTTGACGGGGAGCAGGGCAAACCCAAAGCTGAAGCCGAACGCGGCCACCAGACCCTGTTCAAGTCCGTATCCTACGAGGGGCGCCGCAATGCACACCCAGGGGATGGCCGTGACTTTTGGAGACCAAGGGGTGAACATGCCCACGGCAAACAATCCAAGAAGAGGGCCATAAGTGTAGTTCGCCACGGTGAACAACGCCGCGACGACGGAGGTGTCGTTGACCGCGCGAAAGGCGAGAATGACGAGCCAAAGAAGAACGGCCATGCCGAGGTGAACTTGTCGTCGGATGCGCGAGGCCCGTTCGCGTTCCATGCTTGGCGTGTCGAGCAGGTCGACGCACGTGGAGGTGGTCAAGGCTGTCAGGGCCGAATCGGCTGAGCTGAAGGCCGAGGCCAACAGGCCAATCACAAACGCAACACCCAAGACGGGGCCGAGGGTGCCTCCCATCGCAACCATGGGGTACAAGCGGTCCGTGGCCTCTGGCAAAGCCATGCCGACGTTGCCGGCATGCATCCAAAGCAAGGCCCCCATCGCGAGAAACAACAGGTTGGCGCCCACCAGGATGACTGTGAACGAACCCATGTTCCACTGCGCTTCCTTCAAGTTTCTGCACGCCAGGTTTTTCTGCATCATGTCCTGGTCGAGTCCTGTCATGGCAATGGTGACAAACATGCCGGCCAGGACGTGCTTGAGCCAGTGATTGTTCAGTTTCCAATCGTCGGTGACCCAGATTTGGGTCAAGTTGGTGGAAGCCAAAACGTCCGGCAAATCCATCCAACGGTGACCGCCCGCAGCAAGGATGCCCCCAATGGTCAAGACCACAGCAAGAAGCATGCATGCGGTTTGAAGGGTGTCCGTCCAAATCACCGTACCCATCCCACCTTTTCTTGTGTAGAGATAGATGACTGCGAGGATGCCGGCAGTGGTCAACCCAAACCACGTCCAAGGTGTCGTGCCACCGTACAGGGGTTCCAGGACCAGTACATCGATCACAAGGGCCACGAGAAACAGTCGGAAAGACGCCCCAATGACGCGGCTCAAGATGAAAAAGGAGGCGCCGGTTTTGTGTGCTTCGGTGCCAAAGCGTGACCCCAAAAAGCCGTAGATGCTCGTGAGTTTAAGCTTGTAGTAAAGCGGGAGAAGAATGGTTGCAACAATAGCATAACCAATGCAGTAGCCTGCAACCATCTGCATGTAGCTCCATTCTTGGTCCCGCACCCATCCGGGGATGCTCAGGAAGGTCACTCCGGACAAGGAGGCGCCGACCATGCCAAAGGCGACCACGTACCAGGGGGCTTGTTGGCCCGCCACAAAAAACCGCGACTCGGAGTCTGCTTTGGGGTTGCGACGGCCTGACCACTGGGCGATGCCGAGCAGCACGGCAACGTAACCCAATGCAATGGCCAAAACAGCACTTGGTGACATGCGGCCAAATGTACGCGTTCACGTGTGCCCACGACTTGGGCCGTGGTGTACCTTCGTGCAGTGCAGATTCCCTCTCGTTTGATTGAAGCCGCTGTGGACCAAATGGCCACCCTGCCTGGCGTCGGGCGCCGCACGGCGCTGCGCCTTGTCCTGAACATGCTGGCCCGCGACGAAGAACGCGTGCGAGATTTTGCCGAAGCCATGGTGGCCATGCGGGAAGGGGTGAAGCCCTGCAGCGTGTGTCACAACCCCACGGAGGACGAGACGTGCAATTTGTGCACCAACCCCCATCGCGATGCGGCCACAGTTTGCGTCGTGGAAGACGTGCGCGATTTGTTGGCCTTGGAAAGCATGGGGGAATACCGCGGTTTGTACCACATTCTCGGCGGGGTCATCAGCCCCATGGACGGGGTGGGGCCGGCAGATTTGCACGTCGACACGCTGGTGGCGCGCGCGGCCAAGGCGGACGTGAAAGAGGTGATCTTGGCCCTTCCGGCGTCCATGGAAGGGGACACCACGGCCTTCTATTTGGCCAAGCGCCTCGCCGATTCCGAGGTGTTGTTGACCGCCCTGGCACGCGGAGTGGCCGTGGGTGAAGCCCTTCAGTATGCCGACGAGGCCACGCTGTCTAGTTCCTTGTTGAACCGACTTCCGTACCAGGGGTGACCGACTTGAGCGTCATCGTGGTGAGCTACAACGTTCGGGCTTTTCTCGAGCAGTGCTTGGTGTCTGTGGAGCGCGCGATGACGGGGATGTCTGTCGACGTTTGGGTGGTGGACAACCGGAGTGTGGACGGATCGGTGGACATGGTCCAAACCCGGTTCCCGTGGGTGCACGTGGTGGCCAACGAGGAAAATGTCGGCTTTTCGATGGCCAACAACCAGGCCATCCGTTCGTGTGCCGGCCGGCATGTTCTCCTACTGAACCCAGACACCGTGGTTCGAGAAGACACGTTTCGACGTTGTTTGGCCCATGCCGAGGCCCATCCCAAACTGGGCGGCATGGGGGTTCCGATGTACGATGGAACCGGAAAATACCTGCCCGAATCCAAGCGCGGATTGCCCTCGCCATGGGCGGCATTTTGCCGCATGTCGGGCTTGCACCGGCTGGCCCCGCACTCCACGCGATTCAACGCCTACTATGCCGGTCACGTGGCCGAGCAGGAAACGGCTCCGGTTGACATTTTGTCTGGCGCATTCATGTGGATGCGGAAGGAAGCCTTGGAGGAGGTGGGATTGTTGGACGAACAGTTCTTCATGTACGGGGAGGACATCGATTTGAGCTGGCGCTTGGTGGAAGGGGGGTGGGAAAATCACTACTTCGCAGGCACGAGCATCATTCACTACAAAGGCGAATCGACCAAAAAAGGCAGTTTGAATTACGTCATGGTGTTTTACCGCGCCATGTTGTTGTTCGCGGCCAAGCACTTTGAAGGCAGTCAGGCGCAGGCTTTTTCATGGATGATTCGAACTGCGATCTATGGTCGCGCGGCCTTGGCTGTGGTGCGGCGCTTGTTTTCCCGGTGGGGGGACTTGATCCGTGTGGCCATGGGCACCCTCGGGGGCTTGGGGTTGACCATGTGGGTCGCCCAGTCGTGGTTGGGGAAGTCGTTTGTATGGCCCGATGCCGGATGGCAAGCTGCCACGTTGGTGGCCATTCAGTTGCTCGGCATGTGGGCGGGGGGAGGTTACCGCCCTGTCCGTGAGACAGGCGGCCTTTCCCGGCATGTGCTGTCCTGGGTGCTGGCCTCCATGTTCACGCTCGCCTCCTACAGCCTTTTTCCAGAATCGTGGCGGTTCAGCCGGGGGGTGGTTTTGGGCTTGCTTTTGATTCATGCCTTGGTGCATGCCTTGGTCATGGCCAGGGCGTTGAAGCGCCACGGAAATCCCTATCACATCCGACGGTTGTTGGTGGCCCAGGATGACCTCGCGGGCATGGCTGAATTGTTGCGTAGAAATGAAGGTGAACGCATTCGTTTGAGCATGAGCGCACTCTGGTCGGGGGAAGAAGACCCAGAGGATTGGCCGCAACTGCAAGGGGTGCCTTGGGTGGGGCGCATGCGAGATGTTCAAGAGGCCGTCCAAATCCACCAAGTGGATGAAGTGGTGTTCAGTGGGAAAGACGTGCGCACAGAGGCGATTGTGGATGCCCTTCCTACGTTGGGCCAAATGGGCGTGCGATGCAGGATTGCCTGGACGGATGTCGGGGACGTGATGTCCAGTGGTGGCGCTTCGCGAGAGGCGTTTGTGGCCTTCCAGCGAGGCCTGCATCGTCCCGAAGTGGCGCGCACCAAGCGGGCGTTTGACCTCGTGTTCGCCATGTTGGTTGCGGTCTTGGCGCCCGCGATGTGGGGCACGGGTCGCGGGGATTGGGTTCGATTTGCGCGGGTCGTGATGCGCGGCAAAGGCACGTGGGTGATGCCAGGTCATTTGCAAACGTCTCAGTGTCATGGACTCACATTGTCTCATGGTCTTGAGGGGCGTGCTGCTGACCGAAAAGCATTCACCCATGCCCAAGATTACCATTGGCGAAAGGACCTCGCGGTGGTGGCAGATGCCTTAATTTCGCGTCGAGCAATTATCTCTCATGGCCATCATTGACATTCTCCTGCCCAAAATGGGCGAAAGCGTAGCCGAAGCGACCATCACCAAACTTGTGGTGGGGGCGGGCGAAGGTGTGGAAGCGGACGATCCGATTGTGGAAATCGCCACAGACAAGGTGGATTCAGAAGTGCCCGCACCCGAGGACGGGACGTTGGTGGAATGGTGTGTGGCCGAGGGAGACGTCGTTCAAGTGGGCGCGGTCATTGCGCGCTATGACCTCGGAGGAGCGTCATCAGATGCACCCGCAGCTCCACCTGCCCAGGCGGACGAGGCTTCCCAGGAAGCTGGGCGTCCTGCCCAAACACCCTCACCCGAGGTTGTCTCCGCCGCCATGGCCCCCCTCGACGATGCCCCTTCAAGAAAAGGCCCTTCCGGACGGTTTTATTCTCCGCTCGTTCGAAGCATCGCCCAAAAAGAGGGCGTGGGCATGGCCGAGCTCGAACAAGTTCCAGGAACGGGTTCCGAAGGTCGCGTGACCAAGAAGGACCTCCTCGGCTACCTCGCCCAGCGAGGCCAGGCAGGTGCAGTCACGCCAGCCGTAGCGCCAGCTGCTGCGCCATCACCCAAGCCTGCTCCTTCGCCCACTCCCGCACCTGCAGCTGCCGCTGCGCCATCTGCGGCAGTGAGCCTTGACGGGGCCTACGACATCGTGGAAATGGACCGCATGCGCAAAATGATCGCGGACCACATGGTGCGAAGTGTCCAAACCAGCCCACACGTCACGTCGTTTGTGGAGGCCGATGTGACCAACCTCGTGATGTGGCGCAACGCCAACAAAAAGGCATTCCAAGAGAAGTTCGGGGAAAAACTGACCTTCACGCCGCTCATTGCGGAGGCCATCGTGAAGGCCATTCGAGATTTCCCCGGCGTCAACGCGAGTGTGGATGGCGACCGCATCTTGATTCACAAGGCCATTCACCTTGGCATGGCCGCAGCATTGCCCTCAGGCAATTTGATCGTGCCGGTCATCAAACATGCCGACCAGTACAACCTTCAGGGTTTGGCGCGTCAGGTGAACGACTTGGCATCGAGGGCGCGCGCCGGGAAGCTCACGCCTGATGACATTGCGGGAGGGACGTACACGATGAGCAATGTTGGCACGTTCGGCAATGTGATGGGTACACCCATCATCAACCAGCCGCAAGTGGGGATCTTGGCCCTGGGAGCCATCCGCAAGCGGCCTGCGGTGCTTGAAACGGAGCATGGCGACGTCATTGCCGTTCGTCACATGATGTTCTTGAGCCACAGCTACGACCACCGTGTGGTGGATGGCATGCTCGGGGGCAGTTTTGTCCGACGCGTTGCAGATTACCTCGAAGGCTTTGATTTGAATCGCCCTGTGGAGGGGTGATTGGCGGTTGACGAACGACGCTCAAGGATTTCCAAATGCGTTGGGGATAAGTCCGATTCGCGTTGGCCCATTTTACAGAATGCAAGGAGTAGTTTTGAGCAAACTGTAGAAATGAAGATGTCTTTGGAATTTTGGCGGCACCAGATGCTTGCCCTTGCCCTTGCGTTTTTTGGCTGCGTCACGGCTTATTCCTTCGCCGGGACCGAGGCCACGTTGGTCAGTGATACAACCTGGTCCAACTATTCTTCCGCAGAGCTGTTCACAGAGGGCGCCATCTTGATGGAAGAGGAGTTTTGGCATGAGGCTGAGCGGGTTTGGGCGTATGCCGTGAAGACCCGTCCCAAGAACCGTGTGGCCAAGTTCAAGCGCGCAGTGTGTTTGTCGAAAATCGGGGAAGATTGGCCCACCACCAAAAGCCTGCTTGAAGAAGTCACAAAAGGGGGGCTGACCATGCGTTACGACCCCTTCAATCCCAACCAGGCGATTCCTCCTGTCGATGCCTTGTTGTGGTTGGCGAATGCCCAACACCGGATGGGGGAGTTTGACCTCGCTCGCGCGCACGTGGATGCTTTTTTGGCCAAAGCCGGCGAAAAGCACGGTTCCATGGAATGGGCCTCCAAAATTTTGGCGGAAGTGCGCTTTGCGGAAAAGCAATTGGGCGGCCCCACAGGAGCCACCATCGAGGTGATGGAGGTCAACAGCGACGGAAATGAGACGCATCCCGTGTTGACGGCCGACGGCAAAACCATGTTCTTTTCTTCCGACCGGGCACGAAGCAACGGGTCCAACCATGGTCGGGTCGACCCCAACACCAAAACGCACTACTTCGACATTTACCGCACGGAATTGAAGCCGGACAGTTCGTGGGATGAGCCTGAGTTCCTCAACATGGGCATCCGAAACCACGCCAAAGTGATTGGTTCAGACGCGTTTGGACAAAAGCTCATTGTCCTTGACGACGACGGTTGGACGCACGAGTTGAAAACCACAGAGCGCTGGGAACGTGGCTGGACGGTGGCCGAGCCTTTTTACTTGGATCGGTCGATTCCCAACGAAGGAGAAATTGTGTTTTTCCCCAACAAGGATCGCTTGATCGCGAGCGTGACGACACGCCGTGGCGAGGGAGGGTATGATTTGTTTGAAAGCGCCATGGATGAAGAGGGCCGCTGGAGCAAGCTCAAATCGTTGGGTGAGCGGGTGAACACATGGGGGGACGAGATCACGCCGTTTGTGGCGGCCGACGGACAAACCGTTTTTTTCGCCTCCAATGGATTGGAAAGCATGGGGGGATTTGACGTGTATCGCACCACGCGAAATGCAGCAGGTGGATGGACGGAGCCGGAGCACCTGGGCGCCCCGATCAACAGCGTCGACGACGACATGGCCTTTGTGATTGGCGCGAAGGGCGAGGTGGGGTATTTGGCCTCACGTCGCAACATCGAAAGAGGCGATTTGCAGTTGTTTGAAGTGGTCATGAACGGCACGCCCGCGCTGGAGCAGCAAGTGGTGGTTTTGACCCTGGACGCCGAAAATCTCGACGATGAGGATCAGCCCAGTGTCCTCCTTGTCAAGGATGCCGCCACGGGAGACGTCGTTCAACGCGTGGAACGAGAGCACACAGAGAACGTATTCAATTTGATCTTGCCCACAGGCCGCGACTTCATCGTTGAATCGGAGCAAGGCGGGGCAGAAGAGGCATCCACCGAAGTGTCCGCGCCTGCTTTGCGTCGCACCTTGACCCTGTCTGAGGACTTGACCCCTGAAGTCATCGAGTTGTCCTTTGAAGAGGTGTTTGCGCCCACCCCGTCTGAATCCATTGCGGAGGGTAAGGATGTGGCCGAAATGCCGTTTGTGGTGCGTGTGAAACCGGACGTATCTGAGGTTGCGGAGGCCACCACGACGACGAATGGCACAGAGGACAATCAGGACATGGCGGAGGTCCAAACCGACAAGGAACGGGGCCAAGAGCCTGTTGCGGACGCGGGGGCGTCCACAGGTTCGGAGGGCGCCGCGCCGAAGCTGGATGCCAACCAGTCTGTCCAAGCGCCACAGAACGATCAGCTGGTGGAGGTGATGCACGCGTCTTCGCCTTTGGCCCCGATGGCCTTGGCGGAGGTGGGCGCCGGAACGCCGGTGTTGGCGGTCCAGCTTTACAGCGGTCAAGTGCACACCTCGCGAATGGATTTGGAGCCGACGTTGGCCTACGTGGCGACTCAAGCGGCTCGGGGAAGAGCTGTCATACGGATTGAAGGCAGTGCTTCAGATGGCCCTTCCACTCGCGCTGACGGCAACATGGGGTTGGCGTCAGCACGCGCGATGGATGTGTACCTCCGGTTGGTGTCCGGATTGTCGGACCGTGGCTTGGAGAAAGGGAAGGATTACGACGTGACGGTCGTCCGCCGCGTCCAACCGGATGGCGAGACCCCAGTGTCGTTTGACAAAGAAGGTGCCCATCCAGCAAGCTTCCAATACATCCGTGTGGATGTGGCCATTCGTTGACCGAACTTTCGGCGCATGATGGAACAAGTATCTCGGCTGCAGCTGAAGCGGCCTTTGGTGTTTTTTGACCTCGAGACCACGGGAACGAAGGTGGGGGTGGATCGGATTGTGGAGATGGCCATGGTCAAATTGATGCCCGATGGCACGGTTGTCAAAAAGCCGGAAGAGCCTGGCCGTGAGCATCGCATCCTGGTCAATCCCGAGATGCCCATTCCTGTCGAATCTAGCGTGATTCACGGCGTGTACGACGAGGATGTGAAGGATGCTCCGACCTTTGAAAGGATTGCGCCTGGCCTGTTGAAATGGCTTCATGGCTGCGACTTGGGAGGTTTCAACAGCAACCGCTTTGACGTGCCCATGCTCGCGGAAGAATTTCTGAGGGTGGGCATTGATTTTGGGCTTGAAGGAAGGAACCTCATCGATGTCCAAAATGTGTTTCACCGCATGGAACAACGGACGCTGAGGGCGGCCTTCAAGTTCTATTGCGACAAAGAGCTCGAAGGTGCCCATGAGGCATTGCCAGACACCTTGGCCACGGTGGAAGTGTTCTTGGCGCAACTGGAACGTTACAAAGACCATACGGTGCTTGACAGCCGCGGCGACACGGTGGGGCCTGTACCCTCAGACATGGAGGAGCTTGGGGCTTTCTGCAAAATGCGCAACAACGCCGACCTCATGGGGCGCTTGGTGTACGATGACGAGGGAGAGGTCTTGTTTCAATTTGGCAAGCACACCGGGAAGAAAGTGAAGGACGTGCTGGCCAAGGACCCTGGGTACTTTGGATGGATGATGCAAGGCGACTTCCCGCGGTACACGAAGCGAATCTTGCAAAAAGTCAAAGACGGGGAGCTGTGAGGCGCGACCGGCGCATTGCCGTTTGGGTGTCCAACGACCTGACCTTTGATCAGCGGGTCAAGAAAACCTGCGAAACGCTGGAAGGATTGGGGTGGACGCCTGTGTTGGTTGGGCGCGAAATGGCAGAATCTGTGCCGTGGAAAGGTCCGTGGGAGGCGCATCGGTTGAGGCTGTCTGCCGAGTCGGGCCCGAAGTTTTACGCGTCGTTGCAATGGGAATTGCACAAGTGGCTTCAACAACATGCATCCGAGCTGGATGCGATTTGGTGCAACGATTTGGACACCTTGGCGCCAGCTGTTTGGCATGGGGCATTGCCAGTGGTGTACGACAGCCACGAGTATTTCACCGAGGCTGCGGGATTGACCGGAAAGCCAATCAAACGGGCGATGTGGCTGGCGCTGGAACGCTGGGCCTTGAGGGCGTTGCCTTGCATGATCACAGTGAACGAAAGCATTGCGTCATCCTACCGGGAGGCATACGGTCTGGAGGTGTTGGTGGTGCGCAACATGCCCAGAAGGCAGCCCCCTGTGAGTGTGGAGGGGCGACAGGCCTTTGAGGCGTATGGCATTCCGACAGATTTGCCCATTGCCTTGATGCAAGGAGCGTACATGGACCGCGATCGCGGAGCGGCGGAAGCGGTGGCGGCGTTGCCGCACATGCCCCACGTCAGGCTGGTGTTGGTGGGCGCGGGCATTGAATGGTTGGAGGCTCAGGCCCGTGTTGACGACCCGGCCATGGGAGGAAGGCTTCACTGCATCCCCAAACTCCCCTTCGACGAGCTGCGCAAACTCACGGCGTCTGCGGACGTCGGCCTGAGCTTGGACAAAGGCGGTCATGGGAATTACGAAATGAGCTTGCCCAACAAGTTGTTTGATTTCATGCACGCCCGGCTTCCCATGGTGGTCACTGCGCGCAAGGAAGTCGCTGCCATTGTGCGTGCCCACGGCTTGGGTGAGGTGGTGGACCACGCCACGCCTCCGGTCATCTGCGAAGCTGTGGACCGGGTCCTGGCGCGGCCGCGAGGGGAGTGGGCTTTGTCACTCGAACGCGCCAGCCAGTCCTTTCACTGGGGCGTCGACGAGCCTCAGATTGAGCGTGCCTTGGACATTTGTTTGAACGCCCATTTCGCGGGAAGCCAAACCAAGTGAGCGAACCTCACCACCCCGGTCACCCGCCCCTTTTTCAACCGATGCTCTTCCCTGTAGAGCGCAGGGCGGAATTGCCTTGACAATCCGCCACCGGAAACCGAAGCAAGCACGACCTCGGGATGACAATGGATGTGCTTTCCCTCGTTGCGCCGGTCCAAGATCCACGCGTAATCGGCAAGCACGCGGTACGCCGTGGAGAAGGGTGCGTTCTGAATCCAGTCGGTGGGCACCACGAGTCCTTGATGGTGCAGGGTGTTGCGCCAATTCAAGCCACGGCCAAATCGGGGATCAAAGGTCTCCGGAACGCCAGGTTCACGCGGGGACATGGCCTGCACGCCACACGCATGCCCGTCGTGGGGTGCGTCGTGAAGCCGATCGAGCAACGCTGAAAGGCCGTGGGCGTGGGGGAGGTCACCTGCCCCCATGAACCAGACAAAAGGCGACTGAATCTTCCGGGCACCTCGGTTCATGGCGTCATAAACCCCTGCGTCTTGTTGGGAGACGGTGTGTTTGACGAGACTTGCGAAGGTGGACACCACCTCGAGGGTGCGGTCCGTTGAACCGCCATCCATCACGGCCACTTCGAGGCGGGATTGCACGTCGTCAGGCAGTGCTTGGAATGCCGACAAGGTCCGGTGCAAGTCGTCGGCGGCGTGGAAGGCGGGAATGACCACTCCGATGCTCGGGTGGGAATTCATGCGCGTAGGGTGACTCCAGATTCATCCTGAAGTTGACCGCCCTCACACCGCCAAATCCGGCCAGGGCGCCGTGCCATTGACGCCCAATCGTGGGTGGCCATGACCAAGGTCTTGCCTTGGCTCGGCAAGGTGTGCATGAGCTCCAAGACTTCCTCGGTGGTTTCAGGGTCGAGGTTGCCCGTCGGCTCGTCCGCCAACAAAAGGGGAGGGTCGTTCAGCAAGGCGCGTGCAATGGCGACGCGCTGCTGCTCGCCGCCGCTCAACTCAAAGGGCATTTTGTATCCCTTGTGGGGCAGGCCAACTGCCGTCAGCACCTCCTCGATGCGTTGCGATTTGGCCTTGGGGTCCTTCCAACCGGTGGCCAGCAGGGCGAACTCCAAATTGGCGTCCACACTCCGGTCTTGCAACAGACCAAAGTCCTGGAACACCATCCCCAACTGGCGACGGAGTTTGTGCACCGTGCGTGGCTTCAACTTCCCGAGATCATGACCGCAAACCGTCCCTTGGCCGGAAGTCAAGGGGAGGTCGCCATAAAGGGTCCGTAGGAGGCTCGATTTTCCGCTGCCTGTTTTGCCAATGAGGTAGATCAATTCACCTTCTCCCACTCGCGTAAAGACGCCATCCAAGACCACGTGCTCTTCGTGGCGAATGGAGACATCTTGCAAATGGATGAGGGCCAAATCACTCATTAGTGCTGCAATTCAAAGGCATTGTCCTCGAAATCGGGGTTGAAGGTCACAGCCGCCACACGGATGGTCATGTTTTGTCCCGCCACAACCGACGTGCGCGCAGCGGGCATTTTCAAACCCAAGTCTCCAAACGGGATGTACATCTCAAAGCGCTCCGTCAAAAGCGTGCCGTCCAAGGAGGGACGGCGTTGTTGAATCAGGAGGCCGTCGGAGGCACGGAACCAGTAGGTTTCGGTGACGTCTCCTTTTTGGAATTCCAAGACCGTGGCGAGCTCGCCGGACACCTCTTCCTGGCCGAGGACCTTGGCGTCAAATCCACGTTTGGCCATCTTGGTGAGACGCACGGGCGACAGATAATCCATCATCATCGCCACGCTACCTGCGTCCATGTCGGAGACGTTGCCCATTTGCAATTCTTGGCCTCCACCGCGTTGAAGGGCCCGAATCATGACGGGCTGACCGGCCATGGCCAATTCGGTCCGAATGGCGGGGGTCTTCTTGGAGAAGCGCTTGTCTTCTTGATGCTGCAGACTCATGCCGCCGCCAAATTCCACGGAGCCTGCTGTGGTCATGCCAGACAACTTCGACCAGGCTTTGGCCCCTCCAATCGCCTCGAAATGGCGGTCGACCACACCTTCCACCGTGGTGCCGGCAGGCGCGTCTGTGCGGGGAATGCGCACGCGGCCAAAGGCGTCGTATTGGTCAATGCCTTCGCTCGCATCAAAGGGGCGAAGCTTGTCCAAAATCTCTGGCGACCCTACCACGCAAATGTTGAGGTTGTTGGGCTTCAACATGTTTTGCGCCACGCGCTGGATGTCTTCCACGGTCACGGCATCGATGCGCTGCAGGTAGTTTTGGTAGTGGTCTTCTGGCAAATTGTAGCGCTCAATGTTCAGCGCAAAGCGCGCCACGGTGCCTTCGTTCTCCAGCGAGCGGGCAAAGCTGCCGGAAAGGAAGGCCTTGGCCGTAGCGAGTTCGGTGCTGTCCACCTGCTCGTCTCGAATGCGGTTGATTTCAGCCATGAATTCGACCAACGCGCTGTCCGTGACCTCCGAACGCACATCGGCGTAGGCAATGAACTGTGCCGTCACAGGATCTGCACTCAGAGCGCACCGCGCGCCATACGTGAAGGCTTTGTCTTCACGCAGGTTCTGCATCAAACGCCCGCTGAAGGCACCGCCGCCGAGGATGGAATTCATCAATTGAACGGCCGCAGCGTCAGGATGGCCGGGAGGAAAGGGCGCTGGCTGGGTGATGTTGATGGTGCTTTGCACGGCACCTTCCACCGCGGCAAAGCGCACTTGGTTGCCCGTCGGGAACTTGGCGGGCATGATTCGCGTGAAAGGAATGTCGCCTCGGAGCCACTTGCCAAAGTGGGCATTGGCCTTGGCATAAGCTTCGTCCGCCGTGATGTCGCCCACGACAATGAGATAGGCCGCATTGGGGCGGAAATAGGTGTTGTGGTAGTCGACCAAATCCTGGCGATCGATGTTCTCCAGCGTTTCCTCCGTCATGACTTCACCGTAGGGGTGAAGCTTCCCAAAGTTGGTCGCAGCCACCAAGTTGCTGGCAATCTCGCCCGGTGACGTGGGGGTGTTCGCCAAACCTGACAAGACCTGCTTTTTCACCTTCTCCAATTCCGCCTCAGGGAAGGCTGGGTGAAGGATGGCGTCGGACACAATGCGCAACAGGTCGCCTGTATGCTTGCTCAAGGAACTTGCATAGAAGCCCTTGGCGTTGGCCCGAAAGCTGGCACCGAGGAATTCGACGTCTTCTGCGATTTGGGCTTTCGTGCGGGTCTCGGTCCCCGCAGACATCATGTCGCTCACAATGCTCGTCAACCCAGCATCGTCTCCTTCGAGGAAGGGGGGATAATCGAGGGTCATGTTCCACGACACGGCAGGCATTCGATGGTTTTCCACCACGATGACTTGCATGCCGTTGTCGAGTTTCAACTTCGTAGGCGTGCCAATCTTGAGTTCCGGTGCAGGACCGGCCTCAGGCGCTTTCGAACGGTCGAGTTGGCCCCAAGACATGACGCTGACAGCACATGCCATGGCCAAAGTGGTGGCGCGGTGCAGGAGGGTGTGGAAGGTCAATTTCATGGTTGTGAATTGGGGTCGTGCAAGAGATAGAGGGTCACACGTTGCTCAGGCACGTAGTATTTCTGGGCCGCAGCTTGAATGTCTTCCCGGGTGACCGCGAGGTAGCGTTCGATTTCCGTGTTGATCAGGTTGGCATCCCCGAAGTAGGTGTGGTAGTTGGCGAGGCTTTCCGCGATGCCGGCCATGCTTTGGTTGCCCGTGACAAAGCCGTATTCGATTTGGTTCTTGAGCTTTTGGAGTTCGCGCTCAGAGATGGGCTCGCGCTTCATGCGTTCCACCTCGTC
Source organism: uncultured Flavobacteriales bacterium (assembly GCA_965658245.1). Lineage (GTDB taxonomy): Bacteria > Bacteroidota > Bacteroidia > Flavobacteriales_D > Sanyastnellaceae > UBA11663. The sequence continues at coordinate 5,574 of CBFHRO010000034.1, read as the reverse complement.
GTTCATGGCTTCTTCCACTTGGCTTGGATCCACCCCCATGTTGCACATGGCAAATCCGAGGGTCAGCCCTGGATCTTCCAGCCCAAAGCTGAACGCCCCGCAAAACAACGCGAGCTGGTCGTTTTCCACCACGCGCTGATTCAGGCGCGCACTTTCGCCGCCACTCAGGACTTGGTTGAGCATGTCCACGGCGTAATAGTCGGGCGTGCCTTGTGCTGGGATGGGGTAGGCCTGAACCACGAGCGGGAGTCGATCCTTGCCGTAGATGGTGTCGCGAACCTCCGCCGTGCGGGTGGGTTCAATGACCGTCGGCCGAGGGATGTCGCGGCCGCCGCGAGGGATGTCCTGGAAGTACTTCTCAATGAGGGTGCGCGCCTCGGCCACATCAAGGTCGCCCGCAATGCTGAGCGTGGCGTTCTCCGGCACGTAAAAGGTCTCGTAGAACTCCATGAAGTCCGCGTGGTCAGCGGCGTCGAGGTGTGCCATGGAGCCAATGGGCGTCCATTGATAGGGGTGCTCGCTGTAGGCCATCGCCATCGTTGTGGGAAGCAGCTGGCCGTAGGGCTGGTTGTCGTAGCGTTGGCGCTTTTCTTCTTTCACGACCTCGTTCTGGGTGTCGATGCCAATCTGCTCAATCTTGGCGTGAAGCATGCGCTCGGATTCCAACCAAAGGCCCAATTCGAGGTGGTTGCTTGGCAGGAGCTCGTAGTAGAAGGTTCGGTCCTGGGTTGTGTTGGCGTTGAGAATGCCCCCTGCGTTTTCCACATAGGAATCGAACTCTCCGCGTGCGATGTTTTCGGAACCTTCAAAGAGCAAATGCTCAAAGAAGTGAGCCATGCCCGTGCGGTCGGTTCGTTCGTTCTTGGAGCCCACGTGGTAAAGCACCGTGACGGCCACAAGCGGGGTGGAGTGATCTTCGTGGAGGATGACGTGGAGGCCGTTGTCCAAATCGAATTCGGTGAACTCGATTTGGCGAGCCTCGGTTTGGCCCCACGCAGCGGAAGAGGCCAAGGCCGCGGCTGCGCTGAGAAACAAGAAGGAGGTGAATCGCATGTGGGAAAATTGAACCTGCAAGATAGCGACCTCGGGGTATCTTGCCGGTATGGAAACGAGCCATCACGAAGGAGCGGAAGCGCGCGGCCAAGGGCAGGCGCTCCCCGAGGGTTGGTGGGGGGCTGAGGTGTTTTGGCAGCTCTCGCACGAGGAAGGGGTGACCCGGACGTTGTCCGAGGAAGCTGTAGCCAGAATCGAGCGTTGCCACGCCTATTTGCGAGGGCGCGCATCGGGGGGCGACACCTTGTATGGCATCAACACGGGGTTTGGCGATTTGGCCACGACCCGCGTGGACGACCTTGTGGGGTTGCAGCGGAACTTGTTGATCTCGCACGCGTGCGGGGTCGGAGCACCGTTGCCTGCTGAAGTGGTGAAGGCCATGCTGCTGTTGAAGGTCAAGGCGTTGAGCCAGGGCCATTCGGGGGTGGCGGTGACGACGGTGCAGCGCTTGCTTGACCATTGGAATGCCAGCGTGCTGCCCGTGGTCCCGAGCCAGGGCTCATTGGGGGCTTCTGGGGATTTGGCCCCGCTCGCGCACCTTGTGCTGCCGTTGATCGGCGAGGGGGAAGTGGTGATGCCGGACGGACGTCAAGTGGCCTCCTCAGACGCCTTGCGCGAGCTCGGTTGGGCGCCGCTCGAGCTCGGTCCCAAGGAGGGCCTGGCGCTCATCAACGGGACGCAAATGATGCTCGGAACCGGAATGGTGGCGCTGGAACGCATCACGCGCTTGGCCGACTGGGCCGACGCCCTTGGATCGTGGTCCCTAGAGGCCTGGAACGGGTTGAAGGCCGCGATGCATCCGTCGATCCACCGCATCCGAAACCAAGCCGGTGCCATGATCTCGGCCCACAACGTCTCGTCGTGGCTCGAAGGGAGCGAACGCGCGGCCCAGCCTCGCACGTACGTTCAAGACCCGTACTCGTTCCGGTGCATGCCCCAAGTTCACGGCGCCTCTAGGGACGTCGTGGAAGGCGTCCTCGCGGTGTTCGAAGCGGAGATGAACGCCGTGACCGACAACCCGCTCGTCTTCCCGGACGAAGATTTGATTGTAAGCGGCGGCAATTTTCACGGCCAGCCGCTGGCCTTGGCGATGGATCGCTTGGCCCTCGCCATCCACGAATGGGCCAGCATCTCGGAGCGTCGCGTCTTCAAGATGCTTAGCGGCCAGCGGGGATTGCCGGCGTTTTTGGCCTCCAACCCAGGCCTCAACTCGGGATACATGATTCCGCAGTACACCGCTGCGAGCCTGGTTTCGTACAGCAAACAGCTGTGCACGCCGGCAAGCGCGGACAACGCTGACAGCAGCAATGGACAGGAGGATCATGTCAGCATGGGCGCCAATGGGGCGTTGCAGATGTGGCGCGTCTTGGAGCACGCCGAGCAGGTGCTCGGCATCGAAGCGATGTGCGCGGCGCAGGCATCGGACCTTCGGGGTGACGATCACGCCATGGCTCCTGCGCTCCGGGGGTTGCAGGACACTTTCCGACAGCATGTGCCGTTCCTTGAACGCGATGCGGTGATGGCACCTTTGATGGCTTCTGCTGCAGCGTGGATTCGGGGAGGGGCGCCCGGTGAAAAAGCCGACCTTCGTGCCGCGCAATCCTGAACCAGACGCCATGCTCATTCACGAACTCGAACGCCGCGGCAATGTGTTTTTCCGCTGGCGCAGCTTCATTCCGCTCATCTTGGTGCCGCCCGCGCTTGTCTTGGCCTACGACGCTCCAGAGAGGGCCGGTGATTGGCAGTGGAAGGCGATGTGTTGGGCCGTGGGTGTGCTCGGTTTGGTGATTCGCGCCAAGACCATTGGTCACGTGCCTCCAGGGACGAGCGGACGAAACACTTCGGAAGGTCAGGTTGCGGAGACGCTGAACACCCACGGGATGTACAGCTTGGTGCGCCACCCGCTCTACCTCGGCAACTACTTCATGTGGATGGCCCTTGTGTTGGCCACCGGACGGCTAGACTTTGCACTGGTCGTGACGCTGATGTACATGATGTATTACCTCCGGATCGCCATGGCCGAGGAGGCATTTTTGGCGGGCAAGTTTGGATCGACGTACAGCGATTGGACGGCCACAGTTCCCGCGTTTGTGCCCAAATTTTGGGGCACGCCGCGCAGTTCTTGGTCCCCCGCAGGCAACGCCTTTTCCCTGCGTCATGTGATCAAGCGCGAGTACAACGGGGTGTTTGCGATCGTCTTTGGGATGTTCTTCCTGGAAGCTGCACGCACCGCAGGGCTTGGCTCGCCTGCTTGGAACACCGTCGTTTGGCAAGCAGGCTTGGGCGCGAGTGTGGCGACGTTTCTTTTTTTGCGGTTTTTAAAGAAGCGCACGCGCGTCCTCCACGTGGAGGGACGGGAATTCAATTCGTAAGGTTCAGGTGACGGCTGCGCGGCGCACAATGCGACGGAGCAGCGCGGGCGACAGGCGCTTGATGTAAGCCGCGAGAATCTCGTAGCGACCAATGAGCACTTCCGCTTTGTTGCGTTCCACCGCTTTGAGCATCCGATCGGCACATTGGTCGGCAGTCATGCCAGCGCCGGTCTTCTCGTCCATGGTGCCTTGCTGAGAGCCGTCGCCCACCACCGCGTTGAGGCTGATGTTGGTGCGGATGAACCCAGGACAAACCATCGTCACCTTCAACCCGTCGTCGTGGTGCTCGGCACGCAGCGATTCAAAGAAGCCGTGGAGGGCGTGTTTGGCTCCACAATATCCAGAACGCAAGGGGGAGGAGAACAGACCCATGAGGCTGGTCACCACCACAAAATGTCCCGTTTTGCGCGCCACCATGCTTGGCAAAAGGGCCTTGGTGAGTGCCAGCGTCCCGAAGTAGTCGATTTCCATCACGCGGCGGTCGACGGAGAGGTCGGTGTCCAACACCCGAGAGCGTTGGCTGATGCCTCCACAGTGGACCATGACGTCTACGGGGCCGATGTCGGATTGAACGCGGACGGCGATGTCTCTCAGGCTCTCTGAGTTGGCCAAGTCGAGCGTCACCACATGCACTGTCGCTCCGGCTTCACGCAAAGGCGCAGCCACGGCGTCCAAGGTTTCTTGTTTGCGGGCGGAGAGCACCACTGTGGCTCCGCGACGTGCCCACGCTTCAGCGCACGCCTTTCCAATGCCGCTGCTGGCACCGGTGACCCATACGATTTGGTTTTTCCAACGTCCCATTTGATTCAAGGTTGAGTTTACGCAAGCGGGGCAGGTTCCCACAACATCCACGCCGCCATAGCCGCCATGCCAAGGTCTTCCACGACGGTGACTGTGGTCATGGGCAGGTTGAAGGCGGTGCCCATGCACGCGCACTTGAGCTTTTCGCCGCGAGAGACGGCTTGGACGACGCCCACCGAAGAGAACAACATCAGGCCCAAGGTGAATGCGTGCAGCGTGGGCCAACTTGGCGCTGCGAGGTACGCCAAACCAAGAGCCACCTCGAGAAACGGGTACACCCACCCGTACGCAGTCACGCGCGCGGCGAGCAAATCGTACATGGCGTAAGCCGAGACAAATCCCCGCAAGTCGAGAAGCTTCAAGCCACCGAACACCAAGAAGAACCCGCCCATGAACCGGCCCATGAACCCGTCAACGCCTCCGGAGGCCAAGCTCCCGGCACCAATCAAGCCGACGGCGACGAACAAGGGCGCCAGCGAGAGCAGGGTGGTGGTCTTTGAAGCGTCCTGCGTGGCCTGTTCTTCCGCCTGAGCAACCGCTTCTGAAACCACGGCGTAGCCCGCGCTCACAACCGCGCTCACAAGCTCTGTCCGGCCCAGGGCTTCGCTCCCGGCAACCATGGCCGTGCCCTGTTTCAGGTCGACGTGCACGTGTTCGACGCCGCCAACTTCGGACAGCGCGTGTTCCACTCGCGCGACGCACGACGTGCAGGTCATGCCCGCAACGTGCAGCCGCTCGAAGCGATCAGGCATCGATGTTCGCGTACTTCGCGTTGTCTTCGATGAACTTGCGACGGGGTGGCACGTCGTCACCCATAAGCATGGAGAAGACGTGGTCTGCGCCAGCGGCGTTTTCGATGGTCACTTGACGCAAGGTCCGGTTCTCCGGGTTGAGCGTGGTTTCCCAAAGCTGTTCCGCATTCATCTCACCCAAACCTTTGTAGCGCTGGACGTGGATGCCGCTTTCGCTGCCGCTCTTGCCTTTGAACTCGGCAATGAGGCGATCGCGCTCGTCGTCGTTCCAGGCATAGATGGAGCGTTGTCCCTTCTTGACTTGGTAGAGCGGGGGCGTGGCGATGTACACGTAGCCGTTCTCAATCAAATCCTTCATGTGGCGGAACAAGAAGGTGAGGATGAGCGTCTCAATGTGACTGCCGTCCACATCGGCGTCACACATGATGACGATTTTGTGATAGCGGAGTTTGGCCATGTTGAGCGCGCGCTCGTCTTCTTCCGTACCCACGGTCACGCCGAGGGCGGTGTAGATGTTCTTGATCTCTTCGTTGTCGAAGATTTTGTGGTGCATGGCCTTCTCCACGTTGAGGATCTGTCCTCGGAGAGGCATGATG
>CBFHRO010000033.1:0-22621 GCA_965658245.1 uncultured Flavobacteriales bacterium | reverse complement strand
GACGTTGGTTGTTGGCGACCACATCGTATCGGTACAAATCGGACTGTCCATCTTCCAAGGCGGACATCAAGAGAAAGGCCCCGTTTGGCGAGAAGCTCATGTCCAAGACCTGATCGAGTTTGAACAGCTCTCGAAGCTGGACATCACCCGATCGCATGCTCACCAAGCCGAGGTGCGGCGCACCGCGAAGTTCCGTGGAGAAGGCGAGTGTACGTCCCTCGGGGTGCCAAGCGAGGCAGGGATGCTGGTCGTTTTCGATGCGGGCCAGGCGGTGCCCAAGTTTCGCATGCCATGTGCGCTTTCCGCTTGCGAGTTCAAGGGTGCCCACACGCAGCTGACCCCGCTCGTTGGTTGTGAAGGCGATGTGTTTGCCGTCTGGCGAAGGCAGGAACTGCGTGTATTCGAAGCGTCGGTTCAGGCGCATCGGAATGACGTCACCTGCCGACCGTTGCGCGGTTCGCTGGGCCTTGGGTTTGTCAAGGGGAGGGAGCAACGCGTCGTACCCACGGGGCGCGTGACGTCTGTGGTACGCCTCGACTTCCGTGGCCAAGTCGTTCAGGTAGAACCCCGTGGCCAGCCGAAAGCCACTTTCCACGCTGCGCGTGATGCGGGTCATGTAAAGGACGTTGGCGAGGGTCGGCATGCCGTAGATGTCTGATACATAAGCCCAAACCGCTTGCCCCATCACCGCAGCCTCCAGGCCCGTGCTTTGATCCAGTCGCTGGAAAGCGCCGGTTTGGCAGGCATCAAGAATGCGGCTCTCACTGGCGGCATCGAGGCCGCGGGAGGCGTAACGGGCTGCCCCTTCTGACATCCATTCCGGGACTTGGACGAGGTTGCCACTTCGAAGACTTTCACTCCATTGGCTGTCGTACATGGCTTGGTTGAAAAGGATGCGCGCCAAGCCCTCCCGAACATCGCGCTCCAGTTCCAGCCGATCTCCTGTGCCATACAGGAACATTTTGCTTCCGATGAGCCGAGCCGTCCCGCCGATGTTGGTCTCCTCGTCTTGCGAGGTCATGATGCCCACATTGCTTTGGCGGAATTCCTCCTGTGATTTGAAGACCAGCACCTGAATGGGGCCTTCCATCGATCGCCCAAACATCGGCGCCAACGCCTTCGCCTCGTCTTCCAGGATGCGCGCGACTTGGCCTGCGATTTGGTCTCCTTCGCGGTAGTGGTAGACCTCAAAGATGCCTTGCTCGAAATACTGCCACTCAAACGCGCGGTATTGCACGCGGTTTTTGCCAAACGCCACGTTCAAGCCATCGGTGAATTGGGCTTTGGCTGGCGTCGCAACGGTCCATCCGGCCAGCACCAACCACGCCGCGAGCCTCGCCAGTGCAAGCGGTCGAAAGGGGGATGGTGAGGGAGGAAGGGAACCAAACATTCTTCCCGAAATTACGCCCCATGGTGCAACCACTTACATGCAACGTGTTTGGCGAGCAAACCTATGTTGTGGATCACGGCAACGGCACGTTGACGGTGGTCGATCCGGGCATGTCCACGAGGCAAGAACGGGAGACGTTTCAATCGTTGTGTCAGGAGCTGCAAGCCGAGCCCGTGCAGGTGTTGTTGACCCACGGACATCTCGACCATGTCATGGGCTGTCAATGGATGAAGGACACGTACGGACTCCACCCGCGCATGCATCCACGCGACGAAGAGACCTACCGTCGCGGTCCCATTGCGGCCCAGATGTACGGCGTCTCCATGGACCCCTTGCCGGAGGTGGTGATGGATTTGGTGCCTGGTGAAGTTGTCGACTGCGGTCAGGCTCAGCTTGAGATTCGGTTTGTGCCGGGTCACGCTCCAGGTCACGTGGCGTTTGTGTGCCACGAGCATGGCTGGACTCTTGGTGGAGACGTGCTTTTTGAAGGCAGCATTGGTCGGACAGACCTGCCAGGGAGTCATGCCCCAGACTTGGTGACAAGCATTGTGGATCAACTGTACACGTTGCCTGACGACATGGTGATTTGGCCTGGACACGGCGGGCCCACCACCGTCGGTGCCGAAAAGCGTGGCAACCCTTTTGTCAACGCAGCCGGATCAGGCCTTCTCCAGCGTGAAGCTGAAGGTTGAGCCCTCGCCGTAGGTGCTGCGGACGCTGATGGATTGGCCGTGGGTTTCGATGATGTGTTTGCAAATGGCCAAGCCCAACCCTGAGCCGCCAGCATGGCGCGAACGCGATTTGTCCACGCGGTAGAAGCGCTCAAAGACCCTGGGGAGGTCTTCTTCACGAATGCCAATCCCTGTATCGGCCACTTCGACCAAGACGGTGTCGTCGGCGTCGTAATAACGGATTTCCGTGGATCCCCCTTCCGTGCCATAGTTGATGCTGTTGACCACGAGGTTGGTCAGCACCTGAACCAGTTTCGCGGCATCGCCTTTGACCATGATTTTGGAGGCGTCGATGCCCTTGGTGATGCGCAAATTGATGTTGTTGCGCTTGGCTTTGGGCTCCAAACTTTCGAGGGTCTCTCGGACGATTTCAAGCAAATCAAAAGACACCAATTCGATGTCGAGGTTGCCCTCTTCCATTTTGGAAATGACGTCAAGGTCTTCCAAGAGTCCTGACATGCGTTCGACATTTTTGGCGGCCTTCAGCAGGAACTTTCGGTTGATTTCCGGGTCTTCCATGCCCCCTTCCAACAGGGTCAAGATGAATCCTTGAATGTTGAAAATGGGGGTTTTCAGTTCATGGGCAAGGTTGCCGATGAACTCCTTGCGAAAGGTGTCCGTTTCTCGGAGGTTGGTGATTTCGTCGATTTGGGATTCAGCCCATGACATCACATCGCGGTTGACTTGCTCCACAATGTCGTTGCTCATGTCGAGGTTGAGGTTGGTCCCAGAGCCTTTGAAGCGACGAATGGTCTTGTAAATCACCCTCACCCGGTCTTGGATGTACATACCCAGTTGTCGGTACACCAGCACAAACGACACTGTGCCGACAACCAAACCAGACAAGGGGGCGAGCCACCAACGTTCGCTGAAGTCGTTGGGCCCCAACGCAAAACCAACCGCCAAGAACGTCATCAAGCCGGCGGCGATGCCAGCTTGAATGGAGACGGTGCGCGGACTTTGGCCCGCCATCAACCCACAAACTTGTAACCGACGCCTTTGACGGTTTTGAAATAGTGCTCGCCCAGCTTCTCGCGCAATTTGCGGATGTGGACGTCGATGGTCCGGTCGCCCACCACCACGTCGGTCCCCCACACACTCGCCAAGATTTTTTCCCGGCTGTACACCCGGCCAGGCTGAGAGGCGAGGAGGCTGAGAAGTTCAAACTCCTTTTTGGGGAGGGACATTTCCTTGCCTTCGTGGATGACAACGTACCGTTCGGGGTCGATCATCAGCCCGGTCCCGTCGTAGTCTCCACCCACGTAGCTTGCCGATTTTTTCCGACGCAGCAGCGCCTGCACACGTGAGACCAAGACCCGGGGCTTCACGGGCTTGAGAATGTAGTCGTCTGCGCCCGCTTCGAAACCGGCAATCTGGCTGTAGTCCTCGCCGCGGGCGGTGAGAAAGGCCACAATGGTTTGGCCCAAGTTCTTGTCTTGGCGAATTTCCGTGCATGCCTCCACGCCATCCATTTCAGGCATCATGACATCCAACAGAATCAAATCGGGCAGCAATTTCTTGGCAAGGGTGACACCGTCTCTGCCGTTTCCAGCGGTGTGAACATCGTACCCTTCCTTGACGAGGTTGTACTCGATGAACTCGAGAATGTCCGGCTCGTCGTCCACGAGCAGAATGCGTTGCTTACCCATGGCACGAAGTTCATCACGGCTATGTTCATCGGAGGTAAAGCGCATGTAAAGGCTCTCTTAACACGAAGATGGGACAAAATGGCGCCACCGCGACCGCTCCAAGGGGGTCAGTTGTTCACCAACGACAAGTACGCGGTCCACGTCTCTCGGAGTTTGGACCTCTTGGGGTCATGCCAAAAGGACTGTCCTTCAAGGGCGTCGTGGCGATCGTGGATTTGGGAAGTGGTCCAAGCAAAGAGGCGCGAGCCGGCTTGTCCCCACAGCCAAACGGCTCCTGCGGTCAACCAGCCCCATCCCCCAGGCGCGAGCAGTCCCGCCAAGACGGACCACAACAGCCACGAAAGCGGAAACAACAGAATGCCAAAGCCGAGCCTCATGGTGGGCACGAACTCCACCTTTTTGATGGTCTTGTTGACATGGCGAGTGACGAACATCTGCGCGGGGAAAGACGGCAGGTTCGCCAACATGGCCAATGGCTGCAACCACGTGATCCAGGGTTTGGCTGGGCGAACTTCGGTCGCGGCCAATCCCCAAGCCTCGGGCCGTCCCGGCGTCCCGGCCTTCGTCCAGGCATCATGCCATTGGTCGTGTGCGTCACGCACGTGTTCAGCCCAGGTTGCGTCTTCGCGCCATCGAGCCTCCCATTGCGCAAGACGCTCAGTGTGTGCCTCCCAAGCCTCTGGGGACATTTCCGTGGTCCGGAACGCCCGAAGCGCGGGATGCATGTAGGGCTGAGCCTCTTCAGGTTGCAAGTCCACCATGATGGTTTTGAAGGCCTCACGGACACGCGCGTTCAGGGCTTGCTTGTCGATCGTGCCGTCCTCTTGCAGCAAATCGGCAAAGGGAATGGCTTGGCCTGCTCGAACGCGGAACCGGCGACGCCAGTCGACGTAGTGTTCGTAATCCAACCCGATGGGCACCACCTGAATGGCTTTCAATTCGGGGTGGCGTCGTGAGGCGCGGGCCAACATTTCAGCCAGCCCCCCTTTCAAAGCGCGCAGCGAGGGAAAGGGATTGTGGTTTCCCTCAGGAAAGATGCCCATCGCCGCCCCAGCATGCATCCGGTCGACGCACGCATCGAAAATGACGTCGTTGCGCTCTCGAATCTGATCGACGCGGTCTCTCTGACGGTACACCGGCATTTGGTTGTACCCAAAAAGAATGTGCCTCGCCACGGGATTCCAAAACACATCCGCCCGCGTCAGCCAATGAATTTGTTGGGGCACAAATGCACAAAAGGGCATGGGGTCCATCATGCCGTTTTGGTGGTTGCCGATGAAGATGGTCGGGGTGCCAGGAGCAGGCAAGTCCTCAAACCCGTCCAACCCGCTGATGCTGTAGTACCGGGTGATGCCTCCCCAAACCAGGATGCGCGTCAAGCGGTAATACAGGTGGGACACCTGAATGGGCGGATGGAGGATGGGACGTGATTTCATGGCTTAGCGAAGGCGGGCTCCGGCCGATTCAAGGGCGCCCAAGATGCGGCTCATGGCCGATTCAATTTGCTTGTCGTTCAGCGTCGCCTCTGGGTGTTGAAGCGTGAAGGCCATCGCGTAGCTCTTCTCATTCTCTTCCAAGCCCTTGCCTTGGTACACGTCAAACAAGGTGACGCTTTTCAGCAACTTCTTTTCGGCGCCCAGCGCTGCCTGTTGAAGCGTTTCGTAGGTTATGCTGCGGTCGACCACCAAGGCCAAATCGCGTCGTACCGAGGGGAACTTCGGCAAATCCTTGGCCTTGACTTTCCGCTTTTTCACGGCTTTCCAGAGTTGGGCCACGTCGAAATCGGCCCAAAACACCGGCTCGTCCACCCCACAGGCTGAGGCCACAGAAGGCTGAACCATGCCCCAACGTCCGACTTCGTTGCCGGTGCGGTGACGCAGCAAGACGCCTTCCGCGAGCAAGCCTTCGGCCGAGGGCTCCGTGTCGGCCACAACGGTCAACCCGACGCGCTCGAGGAGCGTTTCCACCGCGTGCTTCAGCGTGAACAGATCGGACTGGCCTTCTTTGCCCTTGGGGCGGTTCCATGACTCGGGGAAAGAACGCCCTGTCACCCACATGCTGAGGTGCTCCTTTTCGATGTAGCGGGTGCTTCCGTCTTCCTGACTTCCCTTCGTGTACGTGCGTCCAAATTCGAACAAGCGCAAGTCGGGTTGTTTGTGGTTGGTGTTTCGCGCAATGGCTTCCAATCCCTGAAACACCAAACTCTGTCGCATCGCACCGAGGTCGTTGCTCAGAGGATTGAGCATGTGCACACTTGCGGCAGGGTCCAAATCGCGGTCCGCCACGAGCTCCGCATAGGAAGCCTTGGTCAACGAATTGGACATGATTTCGGTGAACCCCAAACTGACCAGCAGTTCCCGCCAGCCAAACAGCACGTCCTCGCGGTTGGGTTTGGCAGGAATCTCGAGGGTGCCGGTCATGCGCTCGGGAAGAGGCACGTGGTCGAATCCATGAATGCGCAACACTTCCTCAGCAATGTCCGCCGGGCGGGTGACGTCGCTGCGGTAGGCCGGCACGTGGAGGGTCCAAAGGTCACCGGCGCGTGTCGCCACCTCGATGTCAAGCGATGTCAAGATGGACGTCAGACGCGCCTCCTCGATGGTCGTGCCAAGGAATCCAAACAACCAAGACAACTTCAATTCCACGGTGGCATTTTCCACCCGTGGAGTCCCCTTGAACTCGACGGCGCCGTGCACCTCCGCACCGGCCCAGGCTTGCAACAGACAAACGCAGCGCTCGGCGGCCAACCGGACGGATGCGGGATCGACGCCACGCTCAAAGCGGAAGCTGGCGTCGGTGCTGAGGGTGTGACGCTTTGCGGTCTTTCGCACGGTCACCGGATGGAACCAAGCCGCCTCAAGCAACACGGAGGTTGTGCCTTCACTGACGCCGCTGTGTGCACCACCGTACACCCCTGCGAGACACATGGGGGCTTTGTGGTTGGCGATCACCAAGTCTTTGGCGTCCAATTCCCGCGCCTGTTCATCCAGTGTCACGAACGGCTCCTTCGCCTTGGCCTTCCGAACAACCACTTTGCCGCCCTCAACCTTGGCGAGGTCAAACGCGTGTAGCGGATTGCCAAACTCATGCAGCACCAAGTTGGTGGCGTCCACCACGTTGTTGATGGGCTGCACGCCAATGGCACGCAGTTGCTTTTGGGCCCAGTCTGGGCTTGGCGCCACCGTGACGTTGTGCAACTCCACAGCCAAGTAATGCGGACAGTCTTCCGGGGCTTGCACGTCGAGGGCGACGCTGCAGTCGCGGGCCAAGGCCTCGTCCAGCGACGTGGTGTCGGGGAGGGTCAACGGCCCTACTTCCATGGGGCCGACCCCGTCCACGGTGCCGTGCATCAGTCCGGACCGCAAGTCGCGCGCCACCCCCCAATGCCCCATGGCATCGTTGCGGTTGGGGGTCAAACCAATTTCGATGACGTCGTCCCCTTCCAAGCCAATGAATTCAGCCAGGGGCTGTCCCACTTGCGCTGCGTCATCGAGCACGAGGATGCCGTCGTGGCTCGCCCCAAGGCCCAACTCGTCTTCGGCACAAATCATGCCCAGCGACACCTCGCCTCGGATTTTGCCTTTCTTGATCTTGAACGGTTCGCCTTCGGCAGGGTGAAGGGTACACCCCACCGTGGCGACGGGGACCTTTTGTCCTTCTGCCACGTTGCTCGCACCACAAACGATGTCGAGCACGTCGGTTCCAACGTCCACCTTGCAACACCGAAGCCGGTCCGCATTGGGGTGAGGCACGACCGAGGTCACGTGGCCCACCACGACGCCGGCAAGTCCGCCAGGGACGTCTTCCACATGTTCCACGCCTTCCACTTCGAGCCCAGTGGCCGTCAAGACTTGGGCCGCTTGGTCGACGGAGACGTCGAACGGGAACAACTGTTGGATCCAACGGGCGGAAATCTTCATGGGAGGTGTGGGTTGATGGCCAAATGCGCTCTTGCAAATCTACTTTGTTCCGTGGCTTTTTCTGTGGAAGAAAATCACCTACATTTGCACCCCTCCATCGGGATGTAGCTCAGTTGGTAGAGTACGCGTCTGGGGGACGTGTGGTCGCTGGTTCAAGTCCAGTCATCCCGACAAGAAAGCCACGAAAATCGTGGCTTTTTTTGTGCCCTTTCAGAACTTTGACCCCCATGGATTACGCATTTGAGCGAGATTGGCAGACGTTGGTGAAGCGCATGATGGACCGGTTCGGGGAAGAGCCCGACGTGACGTCCATGGTGTTTGCCGTGGGGTTGCAGGAAGCGGGGCAAGGTGCCAAGCGCTACAAAAAGAACGAGAAGATGGACCTCATGCACGTGGGGGTGTGCACCCTGCTCGAGCCCATGGGTTACTACGTGCGTGAAGGGGTCGACGAGGACGGATGGCCCCACTTTTCGGCAGGTGAGCCCCTTCCACCGCTGACCTCAGACGAACAAGAAGTCATGATGAAGCGTGCGCTTGTCGACTATTTCGCAGCGTGGATCGGGCGCGAGGGCGCCGAAAACGAGTGATCTGAGAAGAGGGAGGGAAAGTGCGCCGCGCGCAGGCTTACTCCATGGTGATGGTGACCTCGTTGGTCATCATCTCTTCAATCTTGATGAGGCCTTTGCCTTCCAACGCACCCTTGGTGCATTCGACATCGAGCACCGCAAACCCCGCTTGGCCTGCCACGTAGTAGCTTGAAAAGTTGAAAGAGGTGAAGCCCTCGTTGGTGGTCACCTGGGTGGTGTCAAACCGGGGCTCGCCGACGAAGTCGTCGTCCAAGGAACCGAGTGCGTAAAGGCGCACCTCTGCATCTGACACGGGCACTTCCTCTCCGGCTTCCATCCGCACCACGTAGACGTTGGCGATGGTTTCATCCATTTCGTAGCATCCGGCGAGGAGCAAACCTGCAGCAGCGGTCAGGGCGAGGGAGAAAAAGCGATTCATGAGCGTGTCGTGTCTGAGATGACCTCTATTTTTGACGTCAGACCTCAAAGATGATGAAAAAACTGCAAATGCGCCTCCAAGGTTGTTCCACGTTCGCCAGCCTGTTTATGGTGTCTCTGTCCATGTTGTTGATGTCCGCCAGCGGATGTGAATCGGGCAAGGCCAAACACGGCATGACCTCCAGCGAACCAGCACGCGTCGAAATCGAAACCAAGTTTGGTTCCATGATTGTCCAGCTGAGCGACTCCACGCCGCAACACCGAGACAACTTCCTCAAGCTCGTGGACGAGCAGTTTTACGACAGCTTGATTTTCCACCGCGTCATCCGCGAGTTCATGGTGCAAGGCGGCGACCCCCAAAGCAAGGGGGCGGATGCCAACGCGCGCCTCGGAAGCGGCGGACCTGGTTACACCGTGGAAGCTGAGATTCGTCCCGACTTGTTGCACTTTAAGGGGGCCCTTTCAGCGGCGCGTCAGGGCGACAACGTGAACCCAAAACGACGCAGCTCAGGCAGCCAGTTCTACTTGGTGCAGGGCCGTCCCTTCAGCGACAATGAAATGTCGGGCATCGAGGGACGCATTGCCAACTTCTCCATGGAATACGGCAACGGTTTGGCCAACGTCGAGAACGGGCAATTCGTGTACTCGGACGAAGCGCGAGAGATGTACAAGACCGTGGGCGGAACCCCCTTCCTTGACATGCAGTACACCGTGTTTGGGTACGTCGTGGAGGGCTTGGACATCGTCGACAGCATTGCTGCCGTGCCCACCGACCGTCGCCGGGGCGACCGACCTCTTGAAGACGTTGTGATGAGCATGAAGCGTCTCAACTGAGCCACGTCGAGCCATGAAAGAACGCATTGAACAAATGCTGGCCGAGGTGGCCGGCGTGGAGTTGGCCAGCCCCGAGGCCGTGGAGAATTTCCGCGTCGCTTATTTGGGCCGCAAGGGGAAGGTGAAGGACTTGATGGCGGCGTTCAAGGAGGTCCCTGGAGACCAAAAGCGCGAAATCGGTCCCATGCTCAACACCCTGAAGCAGGCCATTGAGCAACGCGTGTCGGAAGCCCAGCAAGCCACCGTGGTCCGTCCCAAGGCCTCGGGCATGGATGCCACACGTCCCTCAGGCGGGGTGCCCCTGGGCACGCATCACCCGCTTCAGGTCGTGCGTCGGGAAATTGTCGACATCTTTCAGAACATGGGCTTTGCCGTGGCAGAAGGGCCAGAAATTGAAGACGACTGGCACGTGTTCAGCGGACTGAACTTCCCCCCAGAGCACCCGGCCCGCGACATGCAGGACACGTTCTTCGTGGAGCGCGACCCCGACATCCTGCTCCGTACCCATACGAGTTCGGTTCAAGTGCGGGAAATGGAACGCCGCGAGCCGCCCATGCGCTTGATCATGCCTGGACGCGTGTTCCGCAATGAGGCGATTTCAGCCCGCGCCCACTGCATGTTCCACCAAATCGAAGGTCTTTACATCGACAAGGGGGTGTCGTTTGCCGATTTGAAGCAAACCCTGCTCCACTTCGCGCGGTGTTTCTTTGGTCCCGACACGGACATTCGACTTCGTCCCTCTTACTTCCCCTTCACAGAGCCCAGTGCGGAAGTGGATGTGTATTGGGGTTTGAAAACGGAGGTGGACAAGCGCATCACGAAAGGCACGGGATGGCTTGAAATTTTAGGGTGTGGCATGGTGGACCCCAATGTGTTGAAGGCAAGTGGCATCGATCCGGAAGTGTACAGTGGCTTTGCGTTTGGCATGGGCATCGAACGCATCACCATGTTGCGGTACCAAATCGGCGATCTGCGTCACTTCTTCGAAAACGACCGACGCTTCTTGGATCAATTCGCCGGCGAGCGCTGAGTGCGGTCAGCGAGGAGCCGCGGAGCTTTCAACGAGGGTCACTCGCGTGGGGCAGCATGAAGGTCAAGGCCAAATCCCCGGCCCCTCGTTTTTCGATGGTGAAACGTCCAGCAAGCTTTTCAATTTGGATCAGCACGGGATTCCAACGCGAACTGTGGGTCCCCCCCGCAAACATGCGTTGCAACTCTCGTGTGCTGGCCGTTTCAGGCCCTTCAATTTCCACGTGGATGCCGTGCCAGTCGTTCCGGATGCGTCCGGCAAACGGTTGAGCCTTGGCATCTCCTTCCAGCAGCCGTTTGAGCGTGACCGAAAGGAGTGAAAGCAGCCCCTCGGGCGCCGCTTGTCCTTCCTGGGTGGAGTTGAGTTCCCATTCCACGGCGGTTCCGTGGTCCATCTCCAAGGTGGCGATGATGTCGTCAAAATCGAGCCGATCGGGCCGAGTCAGCATCTCCTCCACGCGTCCGCGCTCCGTGATTGCGACGTCGGACAACGCCATTCCTGGCTCCGTGGAGGGATCGGCCTCGGTGTGAATCATTCGCTGCATCCGGAAGGAACGAACACGCTCTTTGCGCAGGGCTTTCTTCAGTTCATTGGCCCGCAGGGCTGCCGCCAAGAGGCCGAGCAAAATCAGCGCACAGGCGAAAGGCCAAGCTCCAGGCGAAGCGGAAGATGCCATGATCTCGTCTGCAGCCAATTCAAAAGGATCTGCATGAAGGACCGGATGGGATTGAAACATCCTCGGGTCTCGATCTTGGTGCGCGCCGTGGAGCAGCGCCAAGGTCAAACTGTCGGCCAAGGCCAAATGCCGCAGCGCCTCGTCCGATGCCCCTCGAGCTTGTTCGAACCTCGCTTGTTCTCGTGCGATGCGCGCACGAAGGGGGAGGTCTTCCAGTTGACGCGCCACACGCCCCGCCTCGTGGAAGGCGAGCAAGGCTTCGAGGGGTTGCATCGCGCGTTCCGCAGAGGTCGCAATCCGCAATTGAGCCACCGTCCAAGCGTCGGGTTCTGTGACGGGATCATGCAGGGCACCCATCCGTTTTGCGAGCTGCCAGGCCTCTTGAGTGCGTCCCATTCCCGCCAACATCGTGTGCAAGTGAATCAACTCAGACTCGACCTCGTTTCGGTTGTTTTGTTCGAGCCGGTTGAAATACGCGTCCAGTGGCAGTTCCGACAAGGGCTTGCCCAGCATGATTCCGGCCTGAAGTTGAAGCCCTGCGGCACGGGGGGCTTGTGCATCAAGCGATGCAGCCCAAACTTCCTTCCAATTGCCTTCGGCAAAGTGAAGTTCAAGCAAGCTGATTTCCACTTCCGCGACCCTTGAGGGCAAGGGGTGCAGATCTTGTTCTCGCTGAAGGAGGCGCAGGGCTTCCCCTGTCATGCCGCACCGAACCATGAGTTCAGCCAGTTCGAGCGCCATGTCTGTCCGACGTTGGGGAGGACAAGTGTTGCAAGAAAAGGAAGCCTCGGTGAGGTGGGGCTTGCATTCTGTGACATTGCCTGCATGCCAATGCACAGAGGCCATCCCCAATTGGATTCGGGCTTGGTCACACCCTGTGAGGACGAGGGCGCTCATTTGACGGTATTCGGAAAGGGCCTGGACCCATTTGCCTTCTTGTCGAAGCGCATCTGCGCGGTCCAGTGAAGCTGCTGTGCTTGGCGTGTCCTCCGTCGCAAAGACAGGGACATTGGCCATCACGAAGAGGGCCAAAAGCGTCATGCGAAAGGACTTGGACAACATGGCTTCCAAGGTACTTTGCGCCTTCTCCTCAAGAACCGACATGACGCGCGGTTTCTGACACCCGTCGGTGGATGACTCAGGGTTGCCGAACCACAGAAAGCACCGTGGTGCCCACTTGATTCAGGGTCGCGCGGTCAATCACGTTCATGTTGTCCGCGTGAGTGTGGTGAAAGGGGCCGTACCCCATGGGTCGGACTTGGGTCCGATAGTCGACAATGTTGGCACTGGGGATGCCTGCCATGTCAGACACAAAGTAGTTGTCGTCGATGGTGGGGGGAGTGGGCGAGGCATTGAACCGATCCCCAAACCCCAGTTCTTCCGCACGCTTCCAAATTTTGCGCACGACGTGAGGCGCGTATCGCAGGCTGGTGCCTTCCTGGTGGAACATGGCATCTCCAGCGCCCACCATGTCGAGGAGAATCCCAAACCTCGCCCGGTACCCCACACGGTGCGGATTCTCGGCCCAAAACTGACTTCCCAGGCACCACGTGCGGTATCCGTCTTCGACGGAGGGCAACCATTCAGGTCGCCCATGGTCTTCGGCATCAAAGAAAATGATGTCGACGCCCACGTCGGCCGCTTCAAGGCCCAGCTGTCTTGCAATTTCGAGCAGCACCCCGACCCCAGACGCCCCGTCGTTCGCCCCGTCGATGGGCTCCCGCTGCCTGACGCTGTCTTTGTCTGCGAAGGGCCGCGTGTCCCAGTGCGCAAACAACAAAATCCGGTCGCGCGACTCGGGATGAAACGTCCCAATGATGTTTTTCATGTCGAGGATCGTGCCGTCAAAAGCCCGGGCCCGTCCCTCCTGGACGGTCACTTCTGCACCATGGCGCGCAAGTTCTTTGGCCAACCACGTGGCACAGGCCGCATGTTCAGGGGTGTTCGGAACCCTGGGTCCAAAAGAAACCTGCCTCGCCACATAGGCATAGGCGGAGTCGGCGTCAAACGCCGGACGGACGACTTCCTTTTGGACTTGGGAAGGTGCCGACTCCGAGGAGGAGGCAGGCTGTTCCTGACCACAGGACCCGAGAAGGGCCACCAGGGCCAAGGCCGCCCAAGTTTGGCCGAGCTTAACCACGCGTCCAGGAACTTCCATCCTTGCTGTCTTGAATCGTGATGCCGTGGGCGGAGAGCACGTCGCGAATTTTGTCGGCGGTACCCCAATCCTTGTTGGCCTTGGCTTGGGTTCGCATGTCGACGATGAGGTCGAGGAGGGCGCCTGTTTCTCCTTCGTTTCCTCCGCCTTCTCCGTCGGTCTTCTCCGCTTGGATGCCGAGAACGTCACGCAGGAAGGCGTCGAAGGTGCCCTGCAGCAAGGCGACGTCTTCCGCGGCCAGCGCCACAAGTCCTGCCGCCGCCCCATTGATGGCTTTCACGCCTTCAAACAACGTGGCAATCAGGATGGGCGTGTTGAAGTCGTCGTTCATGGCTGCCGCGCACTTGGCCCCAAACGCCTTGGCGTCGAACGAAGCCTCTCCGCTTGCAGGGGTGAGCTCGGCCAAGGTGTCCATGGCTTTTTCCAGCTTGGCGAGGCCCTTTTCTGCCGCTTGCAAGGCTTCATTGCTGAAGTCCAAGGTGCTTGCGTAGTGGCCCATGAGCATGAAGAACCGCACCGTCATCGGCGAGTAGCCTTTGTCGAGCAGCTTGTGGTTTCCGGTGATCAGTTCATCGGGGGTGAATCCGTTGCCTTCGGACTTGGCCATTTTTCGGCCGTTGACGGTCAGCATGTTGCCGTGCATCCAGTAGTTCACGGGGCACTCGCAGCCGGTGGCGCCGACGTTTTGGGCGATTTCGCACTCGTGGTGAGGAAACTTGAGGTCCATCCCGCCTCCATGAATGTCAAACTTCTCTCCGAGGTACTTGGTGCTCATCACAGAGCATTCCAAGTGCCATCCGGGAAAACCTTGCCCCCAAGGGGAAGGCCATTGCATCAAGTGGCTGGCGTCCGCGGCTTTCCAAAGGGCAAAATCCAAGGGGTCCCGCTTTTCGCTTTGTCCGTCCAGCTCACGAGTGTTGTTCATGAGTTCATCGATTTTCCTCCCTGAGAGTTCTCCATAAGGGTGGTCGTCGCTGAATTTCCGAACGCTGAAATAGACGCTGCCGTTGACTTCGTAGGCGTATCCGTTGGCGATGATTTTTTGGATGGCCTCGATTTGTTCGACGATGTGGCCTGTGGCCGTGGGTTCAATGGAAGGGCGCAGGATGTTGAACACATCCATCACGTCGTGAAAGTCGTTGGTGTATTGCTGCACCACCTCCATGGGTTCGAGGTTTTCGAGACGGGCCTTCTTGCCAATTTTGTCTTCCCCATCGTCTGTGTCACCTGTCAAGTGGCCGACGTCGGTGATGTTGCGCACGTAGCGAACCTTGAAGCCGAGGTGCTGCAGATATCGGTAGACAATGTCAAACGTCAGAAAGGTCCGAACGTTGCCGAGGTGAACGTTGCTGTACACCGTCGGGCCGCACACATACATGCCCACGAACGGGGGGTTGAGGGGCTCAAATTTTTCTTTTTGCCGGGTCAGGCTGTTGCTGATGTGCAAGGCGTCCATGGGGCTCTCTGTTCAAGTTCAGAACACGAAAATAAAGCCCAAACCAAGGAGCGTCACAGGGTGACCACTGGCTTGTCAACGTTGGATTGTTGCGCCAAGCCGTCGAGCACATGCGTCACCAAGCCGTGAACATCGTGGCGGGGGGACCATCCCCAATCTCGCCGCGCGTCGCTGTCATCCAAGCTGTTGGGCCAAGAGGCGGCAATGTCTTGCCGGTGGTCAGGGGCGTAGACTGTGTCGAATCCTGGTACGCGTTGCTGCAATGCGCGTGTCAATTCGCCCGGTGTGAAGTCGCACCCACTGAGGTTATAAGCGGTGCGAATGCGGATGCAGTCCGAGGGGGCCTCCATCAATTCCAAGGTGCCGCGAACGGCGTCGTCCATGGACATCATGGGCAGGCGCTCGTTTTCTTCCAGGTAGCACGTCAAGGGCTTGCCGGCTTGGGCACAGTGGAAGGCATCCACCGCATAATCCGTCGTTCCCCCGCCGGGCATGGATCGGAACCCAATCAAGCCGGGATAACGAATGCTTCGGACGTCCACCCCAAATTTGTCATGGTAGTATTTGCACCACAATTCTCCTGCTGTTTTGGACACGCCGTAAACTGTGGTGGGCACGAGCGCCACGTCTTGAGGCGTGCCATCTTTGGGGGCATCGGGCCCAAACACCGCAATGGAACTCGGCCAAAACACGCGTTTCACAAGACCTTCTCGTGCGAGTTCGAGGGTGTGAAGAAGGGGGTCCATGTTCAAACCCCACGCGGCCATGGGGTTGGCCTCGCCTCGTGCCGAAAGCATGGCCACGAGACTGTAGATGACCTCCACATCGTGGTTTTCCAAAATGGCGCGTTGGGCGTCCAAGTCCGTGGCGTCGGCCGTGATGAACATGCTTTTGGCCGCCTCGGGATGAGGCGAAGGCCGAACGTCTGACAGAAGCACGGCATCGGCCCCATAGCGATGTTGCAGGCCAAGCATGAGCTCGATGCCCAATTGCCCGGAGGCGCCGACAATGAGATGCTTGCCCATGGTATGACGAAGGTAGGGTGAGGGTACCTTTGGGTGGTGAACTCGAGTGAATTTCAATACCACTTGCCGGAGGAGGCCATCGCCAAACATCCCCTCGAACCCAGGCGCATGGCGCGCATGGCGGTGATGGACGCCGAAGGACAAGTGAGCCACGGCACGTTCGAGGACTTGCCGCACCACTTGTCGAACGCGGGCGTGGATGGCTTGTGGGCCAACGACACGCGGGTGTTGCACGCGCGGATTTTGGCCACCAAACCCACAGGTGGACAGTTGGAGATTTTTTTGCTGTCGCCCGCCAAGGGCACAATGGAAGAGGTGTTGTCATCCACCCAGCCCGTGACTTGGAAGGCCATGATACGCAACGCCAAACGGTGGAAAGATGGCGTGGCCCTCGCCCGAGGTCAGCACCACGAATTGATCATCACCCGAGAGGAGGACGCGGCCGACGGCAATCGCGTGGTTCGTTTGGCGTGGCATGCCCGAGAAGGTGCAAGTGCCTTCGCGGATGTGCTCGACGATTTGGGGAAGACCCCGCTGCCACCGTACATGCGGCGTGAGGCAGAGGCGCAAGACCGAGAAGATTACCAAACGGTGTTTGCCTTGGCGCCCGGAAGCGTGGCCGCGCCCACGGCAGGTCTGCACTACGACGACGTGCTCTTGGCGGAACTCTCCGCGAAAGGCCTGCCTTTGAATCGACTCACCCTTCACGTGGGGGCGGGCACGTTCAAGCCTTTGTCCGAGGGTGCTGTGATGGCCCACGACATGCATGCTGAGCGATGCGTACTCACCCGAGAAGCGGTGAAGACCATGGCCAACCAACCTCGGCGCGTGGCCACTGGGACGACCACGTTGCGCACCATGGAGAGCCTGTATTGGTGGGCCCTGCATTGGCGTGTGCACGGGGTGTGGTTGGACGTCCTTCCCCAGCGCAGTCCTTACGAGCGTTTGGCTCAATCAGATCACGATTTGGATTGGACAGACCAAAAAGCCCTTCAAGCCATTCTGGAGCACGGCCCATGGGATGACCTCGGTTGCGTGTCTTTCGAAACCCAGTTGATGATTGTGCCGGGGTATCGGGTGCGCATGGTGTGCGGTCTTGTCACCAACTTTCACCAGCCCGGAAGCACCCTGCTCTGCTTGGTGTCCGCATTTGTGGGCATGGACACGTGGAAGCCATTTTACGAGTCGTGCCTTGAAGAAGGCTACCGGTTCTTGAGCTATGGCGACGGAAGTTTGCTTTGGCTTCGAGCGCATCCTTGACGTCCACAAACAGCAAGCCCCGCCACATGGGCAGGGCTTGTGACATTCTCGAGGGAATGAATCAGTTCATTTGACGGCGGTTGTCTTCGACACCGGCTGCTTTTTGCATGGTGTTCAACACCGTGAAGGGGAAGTTGGTCCGTGCACGAGAAGCCAACGTGCTCTGCTCCTCCAAGTAGCTTTCCTTGCTTCCGGCTTCCGTGACCTTTTGGGGTGCAATGACCCAAACGCCGTGCGTGCCCACAATCGGGCTTGACATGTTGCCAACGGGAATGGACAAGGCGGCACCGGCGACTTTGGGCTCGGTGGAAGCACCGCTTCCGCGCACTGTGGGGAATTTGACACTCAAATCGCGTCCTGTCTTCACCGTTTCTCCTACGGCAGCGGCCACTTCGTCGAGGTTGGCACCATCCATTTTGGAGGCGTAAAGCTTGCCCTTGGCTTCGTTCATGGCGCCTTCGCGCATGTCGTCTCGAACGTCGTCCAAAGTCGGGACACCCGCCTTCTTGCTGGCATCGAGATGTGCGACAATGTAAAAATCAGGGGTGAGGATGGGGTTGGACACCTCACCAACTTCACTGCGGTAAGCCCAAGCGACGATCTCGGAGGCGTCGCGAACACCCGCAATGGCCCGTGCCGAGGGCGCAATGCTGTTGGCTTCGCTGGTGGCGTAGCCGGCTTCCTCTGCGGCACTCATCAAGCTCTCTTTGTCCGTGGCGTTGATCGCGAATTCGCTGGCCATGGCGTAGGCGTCGCGCGCCGTCAGTGCAGAGGCTGCCAAGGGCTTGGTGATGAAGGTCACGCTGGCTTCCTCAATTTCAGAGCGTCGGTCAAGCACCTCAATCAAGTGCACGCCGTACGTGGTTTCCACCCAGCCCAAGGCGCCCACGGGCTTGTCGAAACAGAAGTCTTCAAAAGGCTTTACCATGCGTCCTTTGGGGAAGAAATCGTACACGCCGCCCGTGGCTTTGGAGCCGGGGTCACCGCTGAAGCGCTGAACGAGATCGTCAAAGTCCCCGCCGTTTTGGAGCACGCGCTTCAAGCTGTCAGCGCGCTCGCCGAGCTCAGCCATTTCGGCTTCGTCCTTGGCGTTTTTGGCAGAGAGCAGGATATGGCGACACTTCGCCGCTTCGTCGGGAACCATGCTGCGCTTGGTCACCTGTGCGAGTTGCATTTGGCCATTCTTCGTGTAGGGCCCCACGATGGTGCCCAAGGGATCACTGAAAAACTTGGCTTCGTTCACATCAAGCTCGACCTGGGCGAGGCGCAAGTTGCGGACATCTGCACGTCCGCCATTGGCCTCCAAGGCAAACGCCTCAGCGTCATCGGCATCGGCCCAATCCTCGGCAATGGATTCCAATTCAACCTCCATGGCCTTGATGTCGGATTCACTGGCGCCAAGAGGAATCTTCACGTAAGAGATGTCACGGCCCTCCGTTTGCTGGTACTTGGGGTCGTTTTTGTGGGCGTTGTAGTAACGCTTGACATCGCTGTCCGACACGCTGACCTCGTCGTCGTTGATGTTATTGTACAACTTGGCCACGTACTTGATTTCAGCCCTCTTCTCGGTGTTGATGTAGTCGTACTTGCCCTCGAGGCTGTTGGTGTACAACGCATCCGTCAACAAGGCATCCATCTTCTCCTTCTTGCGCTTCTCGAGAATGAGACGCTTGTAGCTCATCAAGTTCATTTTGCCTTGGTCGGTGGTCAGCATTGCACCGAAGTTTTGCTGCCAAAACGCCTTGTTCTCGCCGTTGCTGTAGAAAGCACGGCCCATGTAAGGAGAATCCAAGTCACCAAACAACATTTCCTGGAATTCGGCATCGGTCACCTCCAGTCCCAAGGCGTCGTAGGTCTCGTCCAACACGATGTTGGCGGTGAGGTCAGCCCAAACTTCGTCTTGCAATTGGTCGCCAGAAAAGCCGAGGCGACGACGCTCGTCCACTTCCATGCGGTAATCCATGGCGCTGATGCTCTCTCCTCCCACGCTGCCCACGTCGCGGGCAGTGCCTTGGCCCATCAAGGCCAATACAGCGTCGTAGGGCACCAAAAAGCCCAACATTCCAATTCCGATCATTGCGAGCAACAGTCCTTGTCTGTTGCGGATTTGTTCAATCATTGCCATGGTCCTCTCGCTTAGCGTTTTTAAGGTTTGCGAAGATAACGTTTCCGCGGCAACTGACGAAGTTTGGTTGGTTACTCCGAATCAGAAGCCACAAGTTCCACCCAGGAAATCCGGTTTTCCTCCACTTCACGGACCACGAAAGCGTGGCCATCTACCTCGATGAATGCCCCTTGCTGTGGGATGTCTTGCGCCGCATCAAGAATCAATCCTCCAAGTGTGTCGTAGTGATCCGACTCGGGCAGGTTCCAGCCGTGGAGCTCGTTCAAAACCCGAATTTCTCGTCTCGCAGGAATGCGCCATGACCCGTTGCTGAGCTGGTGCTCGAGCTCCTCATCGTCGTCGTGTTCGTCTTCAATTTCTCCCAACAGTTCCTCCACAATGTCCTCCATGGTCAAGATGCCCGCTGTGCCTCCGAATTCGTCGACGACCACGGCAAGGTGCCTTCGACGCTTGATGAATTGACGCAGCAATTCGTCACCGGCCATGGGCTCAGGAACCACAAACGTGGGGAGCAAAATGGCCTTGAGCGATTCGGGTCGATCGAAGAGATCCTTGGCGTGAACGTAGCCGACGATGTTGTCGATGTCCCCTTTGTAGACCACCAACTTGGAGAAGCCCGATTGCGCAAAAGCTTCTTGAAGGGCTTGGATCGAAGTGTCAATCTCCACCCCGCTCACCTCGTTGCGAGGCACCATGCTGTCCCGTGCTTGGATGCTTGGCAAGTCGAGGGCGTTTTGCAGGATTTGAAGTTCGTGTTCCAATTCTTGCTCGGGTTCCATCCGACCGCTGAGTCCTTTCAAAAAGTGGTCGAGGTCGCTGACGCCCAAATTGTCCACCGAAACCTGCACTTCGCCTCCCACAAAAGGTCGGAGCAGCGTTTTGCTCAACATCATCACCACCCAAGCAGGAAGGGCCAAGATGCCCACAAACAAGAGCAAGGGGTAAGCCAACACATTCAGCCACACATTGGGGGAGGCGTGAAACAGCGACTTGGGCATGAATTCAGCCACGACCAATACGACGGCGGTGGTCATCAGCGTCTGCGTCGCCAAGACCACCATGGGTTGGCTGGCCTCTTGCCAACCGGCCACATCAAACAGCCACTCGCTGATGAGTGAGCCCGATTCCATGCCACAGATGACAAGTGCGAGGTTGTTGCCCACGAGCATCGAGGCGATGAACAACTGGGGGCGGTTGGAGAGGGCTGCAATGATTTTGCCTCTCAGGGAGGTTTGTGCATTGAGCTCGGTTTGGAGACGGCTGGATGCCACGAAGGCCATTTCCATGCCCGAGAAAAAGGCAGAAGCCAACAGCGACAACGACAGGATCAAAATCGAACTCGAGGGGTCAGGGTCCATGCACGCAGGGTAGGGTTCTCCGAAAGATACGTCAGAGCGTCAATCGGGTTTCGTCATGCGCACGCGAAACGCGCGACGGATGCCGTACCACAACCACGAGATGCAAGGGAACAGGCCCAAGGTCCACCGCGTGAGGTCTTCCGTCCACCACAAATACAGGACATACAGGGTTGTGGCCACAGAGGCCACAAGCCAGAAGAGTTCGGCCGCGCGTGCGGTTTTGTAAGGCATGGGACTGGGTTCAGAAGGCATGGCGCAAAGATGGGGTTCAGCGCTCTTCCCCGGCGGTGTCGTCCATGCCGAGGTCAAAAGACCCCGTGGGCGACAGGATTTCATACCGCTCAAAACGGCTGTCTGAGGTCAGTCCACGGCCTCGGAGTACGCCTTGGGCACTGTGGATGGCGACGGGCCGATCGGTGCGGACCAAATCGGAATCGTGCGACCAGATGAGGTGTTCCGTTTCCAACCGCTCTCCTTCTTCGTTCACCAAGACCACCTCTTCCCACGCTTCAAGCCGCCCGGCTTCATCGTCGTATGTACCACGCACCGCGGACAGCTTCGCGTTGTGCTTCGCCTGGGTGCCCCCGATGTAAAGGGTGAAGCCGCCGTCCACGTGCCACACATTTGGGGTTTCCTCCGCGGATTCAGACGATTCCCAGCGCTCCAGTTTGGCGGCCTCGAGGGACTGGACCACGCGTCCGCGTTCGGTGTATTCGAAGTAACCCTCGAGCACGACTTGCGAGGGGCGCATGTCCGGCATCGAATCCTGGGTGGTTTGGCGGTCAGGCGAAGGTCCACAGCTTGATGCCGCAAGCAAGGCACACAACAAGAAAACCGCCCATCCCCCGAGGGGTGAGCGGCTTTCGAAAAGCCAAAGGCTGAGCCTCGGGGCCATCAACGCACGCGAATGGTGGTTGTCTCACCTGCGCAAGGACATCCTGCCTTGTTGGGAACGGTGAAGGATCCACCGGCTTGCTTGCCGTAGGTGAAAATGTCGTCGACCGTGGGGAACTGCTTGGCCATGTTCGCGATTTTCTTGTTCGCCAATTCGGCGAGTTCGTCATTCATGCGCTTGGCTCGGGCGTAGTAATCGGAGGCGACCCAATACACAGAACGGCCACCGAGGGCACCGTCGTTGCATGCCTTCGAACTCCCCGCAATGGCATCGCCGATGAGCATGTAGGCGTCGGCGTTCTCTGCATCGATGTCCAAGACTTGACGTGCGTAGTTCCGGGCGGTGCTGGTTCGGCCCATGGCGCTTGCGATTTGTCCTGTTTTCAGCATGTACGTCACCTTCTCTGTGCAGTCGCCACATCGGTTGACTGCGTCTTCCATGTAGGTGAAACTCGAATCGAGCTGGCTTGATTTCGCGAAACCAATGCCGATGGCATATGCGGCCGGCGCAGAGGGTTCCACACTGTACACTGACGTGGCAACAGGCAAGAACAAATCGTTGTCCGTGCATTCCTTCTTGTTCAAAAGGCGAAGCACTTTCTGCTTCAAATCCATGTTCTCCGCATCCGCTTCGATGGCCGCAGCCAACACAGGCACCATGTCGTCACAATCGGCAATGGCCACAAAGACCGTTTCGATGTTGCCTTTGGCCTTTTCATAGCGCTTGATGTCGCGTTCTTTGCCTTCCTCTTGGGCACGTGCGAGACCAGCTTGAACATAGTCCGTCAGGGCCAGGTAGTCGGTGAGCATCTGGGCGCGCATGTTGGCCTGGGCCAAGGTGTCGCCTTTGAGCGAACGCTTCATGGTGTAAAAGCTCGCGGTGTAGTATTGGTAAAGCGTGGTGGCAGAAGATTCCTCCTTCAAACACTCGACGCTCTCCTTAAACATGTTGTACGCGGCTTGGTGCTCGTCTTTGTTGTACTTGTAGAAATCCGAGGCTTTGCGTCCGAGGATTTCGCAACGGTTGTTGGGGCTGCGCTTGGTGCTGGGGTACAATTCCATGCGCTTGTCGTGCATGTAGAGCAAGCTGTCGATCAAGACGGCCTTTCGG
>CBFHRO010000032.1:0-22766 GCA_965658245.1 uncultured Flavobacteriales bacterium | reverse complement strand
CAATTCGTGAAGGGCAAACATGGTGATGCTGCCCGCAATGAAGGCTGCGACGAACGCAGCGATGTTTCGTAAGGTGTTCATGGTGTCCCAAACTTAATGCGGGATTCGACCCTCGAACGAACTTGATGCCATGCCGAGGCGTTCTTTCATTGACCTTACAACCTCGCCCCGATGAATCACAAACTGATTTCCAAAAAGAAGCAGGTCTTTCCGGTCCTCCCGGCACTGCAGACTTACCTCGACCAACAAGGGCGCGCCATGGCCATTCCCGTGAGCTACGAGGACCTGCTGAGGTTTGAAGGGAGCGTGGCGATTTTGGACGGAGAAGACCGCGACACCTTGTGGGTGGACTGCCTTTATCCGCAAGGAGAACGCGATGAATTGGTGACCAACCTCAAGCGGATGTACTCCATCCTTCACGCCGACGGAAGTGACACCATCCTCCCTTTTTTGACGGTGGACAGCATTGCGTTTTGCACGTTTGGCAACACCAAGCCCTTCCGCATCAAGGTTCGAAACGTCATCAACGACAACTACCTGTTCCTTTACATCAAACGCTGCGACGCGTCCCGGGTCTACGGACTTGAACTGGAGCAACTGCTGTCCCCCAACCGCATCAATTTCCTCGTCCACGGCAACACCTTGATTGAGGAGCACATTGTCGGCATCCCCGGAGATGTGTTCATCGAAGAGAAACTGCCTTCCCTCCCCTTGCAGGACAAGCGCGCCTTGGCCAAGGAGTTTGTCAAATTCAACGAACGTTGCTTTCTGCGGCTGCTCGGAGACATGCGGTCGTACAACTACGTCGTGGTCATCACCCAAGATTTTGACCGCATCCAGTACCGCATTCGGGCCATTGATTTTGACCAGCAGAGCTACGAGGGCAATGCCAAAGTTTATCAACCCGAGCACCTTCCGGAAAACGCATCGCTCGCGGACATGACGGCCGAAGTCCTGCCACAAGCGTCCATCCAGCAGTACGTCAAAGAAGAACGGGCCTTGCTCGCGCGGCGGGCGGCCGGAGAGCGTGCGCGACTGAACGAATTGCTCCGCTGCATGAAAGCCGATTGCATTTCGGGCGAAGCCCATGTGAAGGCGTTGAAAAAGGAACTTTGGGGCCTCACCGGGGACGTGAACTTCAAGCGCGCAGGCAACATGGGCGACGTGTTGGACGCGGCGCTCGACTTCATCCAACGCAACTTCAAAAGCGACACCCCCTTCGCCCAATAAAGCGCAGCCCTGCCCACCCCTACCTTGCACACATGAAGAAGAAAATCATGCTCCTCGGCTCAGGCGAACTGGGCAAAGAAGTGGTCATCGCCTTGCAGCGGCTCGGACAACACGTCATCGCCGTAGACGCCTACCCGGGCGCGCCCGCCATGCAAGTGGCCGACGAGCACGAAGTCATTTCCATGCTTGACGGAGAGGCCCTCGATGCCATTGTGGCCAAGCATCAACCCGACCTTGTCGTCCCCGAGGTGGAGTCCATCCGCACTGAGCGATTCTACGACTACGAGAAGCAAGGCATTCAGGTGGTGCCCTCGGCCAAGGCGGCGCATTTCACCAT
Organism: uncultured Flavobacteriales bacterium; assembly: GCA_965658245.1. Taxonomy (GTDB): domain Bacteria; phylum Bacteroidota; class Bacteroidia; order Flavobacteriales_D; family Sanyastnellaceae; genus UBA11663. Next base: position 21,199 of record CBFHRO010000032.1, on the reverse strand, counting down.
GAACCGTCGGGCCATCCGCGACCTCGCCGCCCAAGATCTCGGCCTCAAGACCGCGCCTTATCAATACGCCACGTCCCTCTCAGAATTGCAGGAAGGCGTGGCCGCGGTGGGCATGCCGTGCGTCGTGAAGCCTTTGATGTCCAGCTCGGGCAAAGGCCAAAGCGTCATCCGCACCGCAGCCGACATCGAGACTGCGTGGAACTACGCCCTCGAAGGATCGCGCGGCGACCTCGCCGAGATCATCGTGGAAGCCTTCATCGACTTCGACTACGAAATCACCCTCTTGACCCTGACCCAGGACAACGGCAACACCCTGTTTTGCGCGCCCATCGGCCACCGTCAAGAACGCGGCGACTACCAAGAAAGCTGGCAGCCTGCGGTGATGGAGCCTGAGCTGTTGTCGAACGCGCAAGAGATGGCGGCGGCCGTGACCAAGGAACTGGGAGGCAGCGGGATTTGGGGTGTGGAATTTTTCATCCAAAACCCGAGCGACGGCCAACCCGGCACGGTGTACTTCTCGGAGCTCTCCCCCCGCCCGCACGACACGGGCATGGTGACGCTCGCCGGGACCCAAAACTTCTCCGAATTCGAGTTGCACGCCCGCGCCGTGCTCGGACTGCCCGTGACGTCAATCGACCACGTCCGTCCCGGGGCCAGCGCCGTGGTGTTGGCGCCGGAGTCGCTTGCCCCCCATGCCGGCAAGGCACCCGTCATTCACGGACTCGCCGAGGCCGCGGCAGAACCGGCGAGCGACCTTCGGGTGTTTGGCAAGCCCACGGTGCGTCCCTACCGGCGCATGGCCGTGGCGGTCACCCACGGTGAACCGGGAGACGACGTGACCAACCTCGTGACCCGTGCGAAGGCCATCGCCGCGAAAATCAGCATTGGCGCCGCGGACTGACCTGCCCCACACGACCCACAAACGCCCTCCAACATTGTGCTTCGCACACGGTTTGAACTTGACTTTTCAACGATGAACCTCGGGGGCCACTGCTGCGGCCCGCGAAGGTGACAGGTCGCCTGCTGACAGTACAGCCCTCCAAACGAGGGGCATCGGTGCAAAACCTGCCCCCGCCAAGAGGAGCTTTTCTGAAAATCCCTCCATATTTTCGGGCGGCCGTTAATGCACGGCCCGTCGACCCTGTTTGTTGTGATGAATACACAGCCAACCCATGCGGTCTCACGACAACCACTACTACTCCTCCATGAGCGCCTCGGACCACGTCAAGCCCATCTACCTCGGTCAGCAACCCTACCAAACCCCTGACACCTCCTCATCCGGACAAGAGATCACCCTCGACGGCGAGACCTACTACAAAATCAGCGCCGTCGATCGGATGCGTCCCTTCTTCATGAGCATTGTGAGCCACTCGGACCACTGGATGTTCATTGCGAGCAACGGAGGGCTGAGTGCCGGCCGGAAGAACAGCGACTTTGCGTTGTTCCCCTACTACACCGACGACAAAATCACTGAGGCGGCAGAAACCACGGGAAGCAAGACCGTCGTGTTGGTCGACGCTGGGGAGCACCGGATGCTGTGGCAACCGTTCTCAGACCAAAACAAGGGCGTCTACCACATCGAGCGCAACCTGTACAAGAACGCCTTTGGCAACAAGGTCATCTTTGAGGAAGTCAACCACGACCTCGGGTTGACGTTCCAGTACCAGTGGGCCGCAAGCGAGCGGTTTGGGTTTGTGCGTCACGCGAAGCTCACTGCGAAGAAAGCCGCGAAGGTCAGCGTGTTGGACGGCATCCAAAACGTGTTGCCGTACGGCGTCCCCGAAGGGCTGCAGCGCGGAAGCAGCAACTTGGTCGACGCCTACAAGAAGTGCGAACTCGAAGAGGGCAACCTGGGCATCTTCGCCTTGAGCGCCATCATCTCGGACAAAGCGGAGCCCAGCGAGGCATTGAAGGCCAACGTGGTATGGTCCATCGGACTGGACGACCCCAGGGTGCTTCTGTGCGCCAAGCAGCTCGCTGCCTTCCAATCAGGAGGCGAAGTCACAACCGAAACGGACATCAAGGCCGAGCGCGGCGCGTATCTCGTGCAATCCGACCTCGACCTCGCTGCTGGCGAGACGAAGGACTGGATGTTCGCCACCAACCTGGGGCAATCCATCCGCAGCGTCGTCCAATTGAAGGAGGACCTTCGCAAGCCGGAGTCCCTGAAGCAAGACGTGCTGAAGGACATCGCGGAAGGCTCACAACGCCTCATCGAGCTCGTTGCCGCAAGCGACGGACTCCAGCTCACCGCCGATCGCCGACGGAACATCCGCCACTTCGCGAACACCATGTTCAACATCATGCGGGGCGGCATCTTCGACGAGAACTACACCATTGAGCGCGCCGACTTCATGGCCTACATCGACAGGGCCAACCACAAGGTGTTCTTCAAGAAGTCCGTGCTGATGGAAGGGTGGCCGGAGAAGTTTGACCTCGCCTTTTTGCAGGCGCAGGCCGGACAGGACGACGACCTCAACTTCAAGCGCCTGTGCGCTGAGTACCTGCCGTTGAAATTCAGCCGCCGTCACGGCGACCCGAGCCGTCCATGGAACCGGTTCTCCATCAACCTTCGCGACGAGGAGACCGGGTCGAAGATTTTGGACTACCAGGGCAACTGGCGCGACATCTTCCAAAACTGGGAAGCGCTTGTACACTCTTACCCCGAGTTCATCGAGGGCATGATTTTCAAGTTCCTCAACGCGACCACCTTCGACGGCTACAACCCGTACCGCGTGTTCAAGGACGGCTTTGAGTGGGAAGAAATTGAGCCTGACAACCCTTGGTCGTACATCGGCTACTGGGGCGACCACCAAATCATCTACCTCCTCAAATTCCTCGAATTCTTGCGGGCCTACTACCCCGAGAAGTTGGAGGCGTACTTCGAGAACGATTCGTTTGTCTACGCGAACGTCCCCTACCGCATCAAGCCCTACGCGTCGTTGCTAGAGGATCCGAAGAACACGATTGAATACGACCACGAGACGGGCCAAAAAATCGACCTCAAGCGCGGCGAAATTGGCGGCGACGGGGCCCTCCTCCGCGAGACCCACGTGTTCATCTACAAGGTGAACTTCATCGAGAAGATGATGGCGACCATGCTCGCCAAAGTCGCCAACTTCATTCCCGAAGGCGGCATTTGGATGAACACCCAGCGCCCCGAGTGGAACGACGCCAACAACGCCCTCGTGGGCAACGGCGTCTCCATGGTGACGCTCTACTACCTCCGCCGCTTCATGGTGTACTTCAAGGACATCTTGGGGGCCACCAACCACAAGGAAGTTTCCGTGTCGGAGGAATTGCTCGAATGCTTCCGCCGCATCGATGCGACGTTGCGTCAGTTTGAGGGCTTGACCTCAGGCCAAATTTCCAACGCCCAGCGCCGCGCCGTCTTGGACGGATTGGGCACCGCATCCAGCGACTACCGCCACAAAATTTACAAGGAGGACTTCTCCGGACGCAAAGGCACTTTGGCCTTGTCCGAGCTGGAAGGATTCATCGATGTGGCCCTCAAGCACCTCGAACACGCCATCCACGCCAACAAGCGCGAAGACGGCCTGTACCACGCGTACAACCTCATGACGGTCGAGGCCGACGGAGGGGTCCAAATCACGTACCTCCCTGAAATGCTCGAAGGCCAGGTGGCCGTGCTGAGTGCGGGATTGCTCGATGCCTCCGAAAGTTTGGCCGTGCTCGATGCCTTGAAGGCCAGCGCACTTTTCCGCGAAGACCAGTACAGCTACGTGTTGTACCCCAACAAGTCGTTGCCCCGGTTCTTGGACAAGAACAACATCGACCCCAAGGCCCTCGCCGGCTCTGCCTTGCTGACCAAGTTGGTGGAGGACGGCAACGCAGACATTGTGACGGAAGACTGCCTCGGTGGGTACCACTTCAACGGCAACTTCAACAACGTCAAGGCCCTGCGCGCAGCCCTCGCCAACCTCCCCGCTTCGTACGACGCCTTGGTGGCGTCTGACCAAAAAGACGTGGAGGCCATCTACGAAGGCATCTTCAACCACAAAGCGTTCACCGGACGCTCAGGGACCTTCTTTGGATACGAAGGCTTGGGCTCGATTTACTGGCACATGGTTTCCAAGCTGCGTCTGGCGGCGTTTGAAGTCACGAAAGCTGCGGTGGAAAGCGGTGAATCGTCTGAGGTGGTGGGGCGTTTGTTTGACCACTACTTTGAAATCAACGCCGGCATCGGCGCGCACAAGTCACCTGAACTCTACGGCGCCTTCCCGACGGACCCTTACTCGCACACACCAGGTGGCAAGGGCGCCCAACAGCCTGGCATGACTGGGCAAGTGAAGGAGGACCTGCTTTGCCGGTTTGGCGAATTGGGCGTGCGGGTGACGGACGGTTGCATCCACTTCGACCGCGCCCTGCTCAACGGCGAGGAGTTCTTGAAGGAACCCGCGACGTTCGACTACGTAAACGTGAAGCAGCAATGGCAAAAGCTTGAATTGCCTGCAGGCAGTTTGGCCTACACCCTGTGCCAGGTGCCTGTGGTGCACCTCAAGGGAGACACCCCTGGCATTGACGTCAAGCGGGCCGACGGAAGCGTGCAGCACGTGGCGGGCTTGTCGCTCGATCTTGACACAAGCCGTGCGATGTTCCGCAGATCCAACGACGTGGTGCAGCTCACGGTCGTCGCCTGACGCCTGGACCATGCGCATCATGTGCTTTTTCCCATTTACATTCACGGCATCGGGTCAAACCGCCCGCAGCCTGATTCCCTTGTCGTTCCTTTTGGCGGTGCTCACCTCCTGCGGAAGCACCCCCAAGACCGACTCCAAGACTGACCCCATGCAAGACCTTTCGGCCTCTGAACTCCTCGGCAACCCTGAATACCCCGCCATCTCTTATGGCGGATATCGTGAGGTGAGTCGATCGGAGCAACCGACCCTTGCACAGTTGAAGGAAGACATGCGCATTCTCCATGCCATGGGCATTCGCTTTTTGCGCACGTACAACGTTCAATTGCCGCACGCTTCGAATGTGGTGAAGGCCATCTCCGAACTGAAACAAGCGGACCCTTCCTTTGAGATGTACGTCATGCTGGGAGCGTGGATCGATTGTGAAGGCGCTTGGACCAGTGCCCCCAACCACGCCGTGCAAGACTTCGAAGCCAACGGGGAAGAAATTCGGCGTGCAGTGGCCCTCGCGCAGCAATTCCCGGACATTGTCAAGGTCATCGCTGTGGGCAACGAAGCCATGGTGCATTGGGCGGCGTCTTATTTCGTCGCACCCAAAGTCATCTTGGGGTGGGTCAACCACCTCCAAGGCCTCAAAGCCGGGGGCGAGCTGCCAAGCGGTTTGTGGATCACCAGCTCCGACAATTTCGCGTCTTGGGGCGGCGGAGGCCCGGAGTACCACAACGCTGACCTCGACAGCCTGATCCTTGCCGTGGACTACGTATCCATGCACACCTACCCGTTCCACGACACGCACTACAACCCCACGTTCTGGAAGGGAGAACAATTTGACTCCTCCGACGTCGACGGCGCGATGGCCCGGGCTGTGGCGTACAGCCAGAACCAATACGCGTCGGTCGTCAAGCACGTGCGTCGCATCGATCCGGACAAACCCGTGCACATCGGCGAAACCGGATGGGCAAGCGTCTCCGACGGCTTTTACGGTCCTGAAGGCTCGCGTGCGGCGGACGAATACAAGCAAGCCCTGTTCTACCACGGCATGCGCAAGTGGACCCAGTCCTCGGGCATCAGCTGTTTTTACTTCGAGGCGTTTGACGAGCCTTGGAAAAGCGCCGCCAACCCCACCGACTCTGAAAACCATTTTGGGTTGTTCACGCGAGATGGGGAGGCCAAGCATGCGATTTGGTCGCTTGTGGAAGAAGGGGTGTTCGAGGGCTTGACCCGTGACGGCCATAAGATTCGTCCCACGTACGCCGGTCAGCGCGAACTGCTTGACCGCCATGTGTTGAACCCTGCACCTTGAATGCCATGACCTTGCGACTTCCCCTTCTGCTGCCTTTGTTCCTGTTGTGCGTGATGGCTTCTTCTTGTCAGGAAATCAAGGAACGCAAGGTGTGGACCGAGGACGGGCAGCTTCACACGTCTGACGGTCCGTTCTTCATCCAAGCCGTGTGCTACCACCCGGTTCCCGTGGGCAAGGCCAAGCGCAGCTTCGAAACGCTGACGCAGGACCTCGCCCTGATGCAGGACATGGGCATCAACACCGTTCGCGTGTACGAACCCATCGCCTCGGAGGCGGTGCTCGACGAGATCTACGAGGCAGGCATCTCGGTGATTGTCGGCATCGGATACAACCAAGGTGGATCGCACGATTTGCTGTCAGGGACCTACCTCGACTATGTCGAGCGGTTCAAATCGCATCCCGCCATCCTGATGTGGGAGCTTGGGAACGAATTCAACTTCCACCCCGAGTGGTTTGGGGGCTCGCTCGACCTCTGGTACGAGACGTTGCGTGACGCCTCAGCCGCCATTCAGGCCGCCGACCCCAACCATCCGGTCGCGACGGCGCACGGCGAACTGCCGGAGGAGGCTTTGATCGCGGAGATGACGGACATCGATGTTTGGGGATTGAACGTGTACCGCTGGGATGTGTCGTACACCGCCGCCTTGGACTTTGCCAAGCTCAGCAACAAGCCCATGTACTTCTCCGAAATCGGGGCCGACAGCTACATGTCGACGGCGATGCTTGGGTACGAACAAGGACCCAACCAAGGTGCGCAAGCTGACGCCACCCGCGCCCTTTTGGAGCCCCTGTTCTCAGACTCGGTTCCTTGCGCTGGTGCAGCGGTGTTCTCGTTCACCGACGGCTGGTGGAAAGCGGGGAAGTTGGACGTCCAAGACGCCGGTGGGGTCGCCCCTGCAAGCAGCGGCGTGCCCTACGACGCCGACGCCAACGAAGAGCACTGGGGGCTGGTGGACATCCACCGCAACCCCAAGGAAGCCTACCACGTGGTGAAATCCCTTTTTCAAGACAACGAATCACGTGCCATGAAAAATCACGCCTTCCAAACCCAGGTCTACGAGACCTCTCGCCACGGCGGCCGGTTCCACGAAGTGGACAAGGCCAAGGTGGAAAGCTGGGGCGAGGCGAAGCCTGGGGACCTGCGCATTCAGGTGAACCTGAGCGAGCGAAAGCAGCGCATTGAAGGGTTTGGCGGGTCATTCACCGACGCTTCGGCCTACCTCGTGCATCAACTGAGCGAGGCGAAGCGCAACAAGATCATGGAGGCGTACTTCGCCGAAGAGGGCGCCAACTACAGCCTCACGCGCACGCACATGAATTCGTGCGACTTCTCGCGATTCCACTACAGCTACACGCCCGTCGAAGGCGACCTGGACCTCGAGCACTTCAGCATCGACCAAGACCTCGAGTTCCTGTTCCCGATGATTCACATGGCGCAGGACATTTCCAAAGACGGCTTCCACCTCATCGCCTCCCCGTGGACTGCGCCGCCATGGATGAAGGACAACCAGGATTGGGTGGGCGGACGCCTTCTGAAAGAGATGCAACCCACGTGGGCGCAGTTCTTTGTCAAGTACGCCGAAGCCTGCAAGGCACATGACATTCCGCTTTGGGGCTTCACCGTGGAAAATGAACCGCACGGCAACGGGGACAACTGGGAGAGCATGCTGTACTCGCCCGACGAGATGACGGCGTTTGTGCGCGAGCACCTCGGCCCAGCCTTGGAGCAAGGCGGCTTGGGCGACTTGAACATCTTGGGCTACGACCAAAACCGCGCCGGCCTCGACGAGTGGACGGCCTCGATGTACCGCGACGAAGAAAGCGCGAAGTACTTCGCCGGCACCGCCATCCACTGGTACGAGAGCACCTACGAAGTGTTCGGTGCAGACCTCGACCGTGCACACGACATGGCGCCGGACAAGCTGCTGATCGAGACTGAAGGGTGCATTGACGCGGAAGTGCCGGTTTGGCAAGACGACGATTGGTACTGGCAGAAGGAAGCCACCGACTGGGGCTTCACATGGCGTGAAGAAGACAAGAAGTACCTGCACCCCAAGTACTCTCCGGTGCACCGGTACGCGCGGGACATCATCGGTTGCCTCAACCATTGGGTAGCGGGCTGGGTCGATTGGAACATGGTGCTCGACCGCCAAGGCGGCCCCAACTGGTTTAAGAACTGGTGCATCGCGCCGGTCATCGTGGATCCGGAAAAGGACGAGGTGTACTTCACGCCGCTCTATGACGTGATGTGCCACTTCAGCAAGTTCATTCGGCCCGGTGCGACGGTGCTTGCCAACGACTGTGCCGATGCCGACGTGATGGCCGTGGCCACCGAAAACGAAGACGGCTCCTACACCGTCGTGTGCTTCAACCAAGGCGACACGCCGCGGTCTGTGCACATTGAAGGCTTGCCGGACGACGTCCGCCTTGAGCTGGACGCCCAGGCCCTTCAAACGATTGTCCTCACCCCTTACGACCTCTGAAAACCTCCCGCATCATGGCCTCCACACCTTCGACCACCGCAGTGCCTTTGGGCCAAAAAGTCGCCTTTGGCTTCGGCATGCTTGCCAACCAAATGTTCCCAGCGGCCCTTGGCGTGTTCATCATCGTGCTGGTGCAGGACCTCGGGTTTGCCGCCCTCCTGTGGGGGGTCATCCAGTTTTTGCCGCGCGTCTTTGACGCCATCACCGACCCCATCATGGGGTTCGTCTCCGACAACACCCGCTCGAAGTGGGGCCGGCGGAGGCAGTACGTCTTCATTGGCGCCATCCTCATGGGCCTGGCCTACATCGCCATGTGGCAGCTCCACAAAGGCGACGGCATCACCTACAACTTCATCTACTTCCTAAGCTGGTCGCTGGTGTTCTACCTCGGGCTGACCATCTTCAGCGTGCCCTACGTGGCCATGGGGTACGAGATCAGCGAGGACTTTCACGAGCGCACCCAAATCATGGCCGTGGCCCAATTCATCGGGCAGTGGGCGTGGGTGATTGCGCCGTGGTTTTGGGTGATCCTGTACGACCCGAGCTGGTTCCCGGAGGGGGCCGACGCCGGGGTGCGCGAGCTGTCCGTGTGGGTGGCCATTCCGTGCACATTGTTTGCCATGATCCCCGCCTTGTTCCTCAAGAGCAAATCCACCTTGGACCGGACCGACTTCTCCCCCATCAACGTGTCGGCCGTGCTCGGCAGCGTGGGCAAGATTTTCAAGTCAGCGTTCGAGGCGTTCCGCATCAAGGAGTTCCGCCAAATCGCAGGCGCGACGTTCCTCATCTTCAACTCGTTCAACGTCATCGCGGCCTTCACGTTCCTGATCATCGTGCACTACATGTTCAACAGCGACCCCGCGAGTGCGGGAACTTGGCCTGCCATGCACGGTTCAGTCGGCGCGTTGATCACGACCTTCCTCGTCATTCCTGTGGTGGCGTGGATGTCGAAGAAGCTCGGCAAGAAGAAGGCCTTCATGGTGTCGCAGTTCATTTCAATTGTGGGCTACGTGCTGTTTTGGTTCCTCTTCATTCCTGGCAAGCCGTACCTGTTCTTGTTTGCGTTGCCGTTCCACTCGTTTGGGATTGGCAGCCTGTTCACGATCATGATGAGCATGACTGCGGACGTCTGCGACTTGGACGAACTCCGAACCGGCAAGCGCCGCGAAGGCGTGCTCGGCGCCGTGTACTGGTGGATGGTCAAGCTCGGATTTGGCGTGGCCGCCTTGTTGAGCGGCGCCATCCTGTCGGTCGTCGGGTTTGACGCCGCCAACGTGACCGAATCGGCCGTCACCGGCATGCGCGCCTTCTATTCCCTCCTCCCCATTGCTGGGGTGATTGGGGCAGTGCTTCTCATGAAGAACTATGACATCACTGAAGCGCGCGCCGCGCAGATCAAGGAACAGCTTGTCGCCAAGCGCGCCGAACTCGCCAACCAAGCCTGACCATGAAACTGATGAACATGTCCTACCGCGAAGACAAGGTCCTCTCGCTGGCAGGAAACGGCCCAGAAGGGCTCAATCGAAAGGAACTCCAAAAGCAATGCGCCTCGTTGGTGGACGCCAAGATGCACGGCCTGTGTTTCAGCCCCTACGAGGGAGACCAACAGCCCGGCGACACCTTCACCGAGGCCCAGGTCCGTCGCAAGCTCGAGTTGCTTCAACCGCACACCGAGTGGATCCGGATTTTCTCCTGCACGGACGGCAACGACATGATTCCAAAGCTCGCCCGGGAATACGGATTCAAGATGCTCGTCGGCGCCTGGCTCGGCGAGGAGAAGGACAAGAACGAGGAAGAGATGGCGCGGCTCATCGAGTTGGCGCATGAAGGTGTCGTGGACGTGGCGGCCGTGGGCAACGAGGTGCTGTACCGCGAGGAGATGACGGAAGAGGAACTGATTGCGTGCATCGACCGGGTTCGGAACGCGCTGCCGGACATCCCGGTCGGGTACGTGGACGCGTACTACGAATTTGCGGACCGGCCGAAGTTGTCGGAGGCGTGCGATGTGATTTTGGCCAACTGCTACCCCTACTGGGAAGGCTGCCACATGGACTACTCGCTGCTCTACATGAAGCAGATGTACTACCAGGTGAAGCAGGCGCAACCGGACAAGAAGATCATCATCACCGAGACGGGCTGGCCGAGCGAGGGCGAGGCGTTGGGTGCGGCGGAGCCGGGCTACGAGAACGCGCTGAAGTACTTCATCAACGCGCAAGAATGGACGCGTGCCGAGGGCATTGAGATGTTCTACTTCTCGGCGTTTGACGAGGCGTGGAAGGTCGGGGCGGAAGGCAGCGTTGGGGCGTTTTGGGGGCTTTGGGACAAGGACGAGGTGCGGAAGTTCTGAGCTACGTGTAACGTAAGTCACCGCCATCCCTTTGTTGCGCAGTTAGTTTCGGCGGCATGAAGTGCTTCTTCCCTCTTTCATTGGCCTTTGTCGCTTGGCTTACGCCTTGGGCCCTTTTCGGTCAAAACAACGACAGTTTTCCCTTCTCTGTGGAGGTGATTGCAGTGGACGTGCCCGATTTGCCTGGCATTCATTCGTATGCCCATGCTCAACATGAAGGCAAGTGGCTGATTCTCGGGGGCAGGCTTGATGGAATGCACGCACGCCAACCCTTCAATGCCTTTCCCGCGGGGTCCAACAACACCCTGATGATTGTTGTAGACATCAATGAAGCGACCGTTCACACGGCTTCGGTGGAGACGCTCGCGCCGGCGGTGGCCGAGCAGCTCCAGTCCTCCAACATGAATTTTCATCAAGTGGGGGATGTGCTCTATGTGGCAGGTGGTTACGCCTATTCCGCCTCTGCAGAGGACCACATGACGTACCCAAGATTGACGGCCCTTTCCGTGTCGGGATTCATCGATGCCATTGTCCAAGGCGGCTCGTTTGACGGTCTTTACGACTCCGTTGAGGACGATTCCTTTGCGGTCACCGGTGGACATTTGAATCGCCTGGGAGTTCAGCTTGCTTTGGTAGGAGGCCACCGCTTTGACGGCCGCTACAACCCCATGGGGCACGCCACTTACACCCAAGAATACACCAACGCCATCAGGTTGTTTTCTGCGTCATTCGAGGATGGCGTGCTCGCTATAGGACCCATTGAAACATGGAGTGACGAGGTGCATCTGCACCGCCGCGACTACAATTTGTTGCCTTTTAAAACCAGCGATGGCACCTCAGGACTCACCCTGTTTTCTGGGGTGTTCCAAATCAACGAGGATCTGCCCTACCTCTACCCCGTGTCCATCACAGAGGAGGGGCACGAGCCTGTGACCGAGTTCAATCAACACCTCAGCCAATATCACAGTGGATGTGTCTCCCTTTTCGACCAGTCAACGGGACAGACCCATTCGCTGTTTTTTGGCGGCATGAGTCAATTCCAACTCGACGAGAACAACGAATTGGTGGAAGACCCCTTGGTCCCCTTTGTCAACACGATCAGCCGGGTGGTGCGTCACTCTGACGGCAGCTTCGAAGAGTTCCAATTGCCCAACACCATGGATGGAATGCGTGGGACCAGCGCCGGTTTTTTTGTGGCGGAAGGCCTCGCTGTGGATGAAACCTCCGATTTGGTCTTGATGGATGAATGGGGCGAGACCCTCACATTGGGCTACGTTGTTGGCGGAATCAACAGCAGCCAAACCAACCCCTTTTCATTCAACCAAACGGGCAACACCCACGCCAGTTCGACCGTGTACCGAGTGCAACTGACACGGACCGCTTCGACAGGAGAGGTGGCCATTCAACGCCCATCTCCCCAAACCTTCAAGGTTCACCCCAATCCGACCTCAGGTGAAATTCAACTTACGTTCACAACGAACACCTCAACCCATGTGGACCTCTTGGTGACCGACACACAAGGACGGCTTGTCAGGAACACCTCCATTGGAACCATGCCGGCAGGAACGAACGTGTTGCACGTGGACGGACTTGAGGGTCATGCCGGTGAAACGTTGTTGGTGACGCTTGTGTTTGGCAATCGGAACTACGCATCGCAACGGGTGATGGTCCTTGATTAAGGCCGGGTCAGGATTTGTGATGTGGTAGGCGGCCATGTGCAAAACCTTTTGGGTGCATCCCCAAGCCCCTTCATTGGCTGTCGTATGTTTGAGCCAAACCCTTACGTTCTTTTTCATGAAAACTTCCACCACACTCACCATCCTTGGTGTGTACCAAACCCTCATTGGCTGCATGGCCATGTTCTTCGCGTCCTCGATGGGCGAAATGGCCTTGGCTGAGCAGTATGCCAGCGACGACAACCTGATGCACCTGGCCACCAACATGCACGTGGGCATCGGACACGCCTTCTTCATGATTGGCATCTTGTTGCTCGCTTCTCGGAAAGCAGGCATCGACGTGGCCAAAACCATCCTCCTCGCCTACCTCGTGGGCATCGCCGCAATGTTTGCCGTGATGAACTTGGTCCTCGGTCAAAGTGAGCTGATGAACTTCAGCATCGAAATGATCGCGCCGGACATGGTGTTCTTTGTGTTGGCGATCTACGGCTACTTCAAGGCGAAGTAATTGCCCTCAACTCAAATTTCATTCCCATGAATCCATTGGTGATCGTGGCCGGCATTCCGACGGCCCTGGCTTTGTTTGGCGTCATTCGCCGCAACCGTTTCTTTTTTCTGCTTGGCTACTTCCTGTACGCCTTGATCGTCATTCCCAACGAGCTCACGACCTACGCGAGCAACGGGGACATCCAACATTTGGCCTTCGCGGCGATTTGGTGTTGCCAAGCGATCGTGGCCTTTCCCAACAAACTGAATTATGACGGCTCCAAGGTGTTCAAGTCGTTCGCCATCAAGGTGTTCCTCACGCTGAGCGTGGTGAACCTCTTCGGCGTCCTTCTCATTCAGTCCATGCCTGCGAGCTTGGAGTTGACGGAAGGCACCAAAACGATTGCGGCGACCTACCACGGCATCCTTGCAGTGCTTCCACTGGTCGGCATCTTTTTGATGGCGACGGACCGCATTCCAGTCGGCACGAACGAGTGAGGCTATTTCGAACGAGTTTTCGCGAAAAGGCACCCTGCAGGGTGCCTTTTTTCGTGGCGATTGGGATTGCCTCCCTTCGGTCGGTGATGCTCAGTGGGGGCTCGTTGCCCAAGCGGCGAAAGGCACGGTCACCGAGGAAAAACTGCGGGGACATCACTCCCAGGGACCGTCACGAGTGACGTTCACAAGCGTTTCCCCATCGAGGCGGTACAAGCCTCCTGCAAACCCAAACCACATTCGGCCGAACCGGTCCTGGTAGATGGAATTGCACCCGAAGCGGAAGTCGGGCTGGGCAGGCTCCAGCTGGGTGAACAGCTTGAAGGCGTTGCCGTCATACCGGTACACGCCGTGGCCGGTGGCGCAGATCCACAGGTGGCCGGCGCGGTCTTCGTGCACCGAATAGATTTCGTTGCCCGTCAAACCGGGAATTTCAGGAAAGGTGGTGACCTCTTCGCCGTCCCAGCGGCAGAGGGCTCCGCGCTTCTCCCCTTCCGGCAGGTGCCAGTGGTAGCAGCTGAGCCAAAGGTTCCCGTCGCGGTCCTCGAGGTGCAGGGACACGTTGTTGGTGGGGAGTCCGTCGGCCGCGGTGAGTTGGTGAAACGTTTGGCCGTCGTGGCGGTAGGCGCCTTGGTCGGACGTGCCAAACCACAGGTCGCCGTTGCGTGCCTGGCGCATGTTCATGGGCTCGTAGCCGGTGCTGTTGGTGCGGGGCAGGGACGGCTCGGGAAGCACGAACTCCAAAAACACGCCCAACTGCTCCCGGTAGAACCGCCCGTTGGACTGCACCCACAGGGCGCCTTCCTGGTCAAAAAAGGGGCGGACCGGGCGGCCAGGCAATCCCGCGGGGTGCGTGGCACGCTCCAGGGTGGTTCCGTCCCACGTCATCAGTGCGGACTCCCCGCCCATGTGTTCGTGGGCGGAAACAAACCACAGCCGGTTGTCGGGGCCCAGCGTCAACCCGGTCACCCGATCACCCACCAGCCCGTCCTCCTCGTGAAACTCGTGCAGTTCACGGCCGTCCCACATGAACGCTCCGCTGCCCACCGAGCCCAGCCACAGGTTTCCGTCGGCGTCTTCAACGGGGCCGAGGGGGTAGTCGGCGATTTGGCGCTGGTCGGTGGAGTCGTGCGGGACGGTCCGTTGATGCTTTGCCGGTTCGATGGACGCTCGGGCTGGGAGCGCTGGGAGCATGCAGAAGAGCGTCAGCGCGGAGGCCAAACATGCGGTCGGGGTCATGCTGGCAAGGTAGTGCGGAGTCCGGAGGGGGATTACCTCCCTTCGGTCGGTGAACCCAGGTGGGGGGCTCGTTGCCCAAGCGGCGAAAGGCACGCCGCCGAGGGCGGCGGACTTTTTTGCGTTCCTCCCGCCACTGGAAAGCAAGCTTTCCGCGCCGGTTTGAACGCAAAAAAGGCACCCACTTGGGTGCCTTTCTTGCTTGTAGCCCGTAGGGGATTTGAACCCCTGCTACCAGGATGAAAACCTGGCGTCCTAACCCCTAGACGAACGGGCCAAAGAGGACCGCAAAGATAGTCAGGTTCTTCCTTCTCCACAACACCTGCCAAAAAAAATGCACGGGCGGGGAACGACAAGGTCAGGCGAGGTACGCACGGAGCATCCACGTGGTCTTTTCCTGCTCGCGGATATAGTCGCTCATGAGGGCGTTGGTGCCCTCATCGTTGGCCTTGTCGCTCAGGGCGAGGATGCCACGCTCGCGAACGAGGAGCACGCCGTACGCTGCGGCACAGTGGCGAACCGCTTCGACACCGTCGGTGACATCCTTCACGGCAGGAATGGTGGCCCCAGCCACGTAGTCCTGCATGGCGTGCAAGGGTTTGCCGCCCAAAGTCAAGATGCGCTCGGCGACCTCGTCGATTTTGATTTGGAGGTCGGTGTAGAACTCCTCGAATTTGAGGTGGAGCTCGAAGAAGTTTTGGCCTTGAACGTTCCAATGAAAGCCGCGCACGTTCTGGTAGAAGACATGGAGGTCACAGAGCAGTGCGTTGAGCTCCTTGCTGAGGGCGGCGCTGTCTTCGGCGTTCAGGCCGATGGGAAGGTTGGTGTCCATGGTTCGGTCGTTGGGCAGGATCAGTAGGCTTTGGCGAAGAGGACCCGGCGGTCGCTGGGGGCACCTGTTTTGATGCAAGTGCCTGGCGTGGTGTCGCCTTCGTAAGGAATGCAACGGATGGTCGCCTTGGTTTCTTGCTTGATGCGCTCTTCGGTATCGGCCGTGCCGTCCCAGTGGGCGCTCACGAAGCCGCCTTTTTCCAGGGCTGCGAGGAACTCATCCCAGGTGTCAACCACGTGGGTGCCCGTCTTGATGCGGTCGTGGACGCGAGACGTGAGGGCGTTCTGGATGTCGTCGAGTTGCTCGCGGACGTGGGCGGCGAGGCCGTCGAGCGACACAAAATCTTTGGTCTTGGTGTCGCGACGGGCGAGCTCGCACGTGCCTTTGGCGAGGTCGCGAGGTCCCATGGCGATGCGCAAGGGCACGCCCTTGAGTTCGTACTCGGCGAATTTCCAACCGCTGCGCTTCGTGTCGTCGTCGTCGAGTTTGACGCGAATGCCCGCTGCCTTGAGCTCGTCGGCGACGGCTTGGCACTTGGCGACGATCTCTTCCATTTGGTCTTGCCCCTTGTAAATGGGGACGATGACGACTTCAATGGGGGCGAGCTTGGGAGGAAGCACGAGGCCTTGGTCGTCGCTGTGGGTCATGATGAGGGCGCCCATCAATCGGGTGCTGACGCCCCACGAGGTGGCCCAAACGTGGGACTTCCCTCCTTCCTTGTCGGCGAACGTGACATCGAAGGCTTTGGCGAAGTTTTGACCCAAGAAGTGGGAAGTTCCGGCCTGCAGCGCCTTGCCGTCCTGCATGAGGGCTTCGATGCAGTAGGTGTCCTCGGCGCCTGCGAAGCGCTCACTCTCCGTTTTCACGCCCTTGATGACGGGCATCGCCATGAAGTTCTCCGCGAAGTCCGCATAGACTTCGAGCATCTTCTTGGCTTCTTCGACGGCCTCGTCCTTGGTGGCGTGGGCCGTGTGGCCTTCCTGCCAGAGGAATTCTGCGGTGCGCAAGAACAGACGCGTGCGCATTTCCCAGCGTACCACGTTGGCCCACTGGTTCACGAGGAGGGGAAGGTCGCGGTAGCTCTGGATCCAGCCCTTGTAGGTGTTCCAGATGATGGTCTCCGAGGTGGGGCGAACGATGAGTTCTTCCTCGAGCTTGGCGTCGGGGTCGACGACCACTCCCCCTCCGTTGGGGTCGTTCTTCAGACGGTAATGCGTCACCACCGCGCACTCCTTGGCGAAGCCTTCCACGTGGGCCGCTTCCTTGCTCAAGTAGCTCTTGGGAATGAACAACGGAAAGTAGGCGTTGACGTGGCCCGTGTCCTTGAACATGCCGTCGAGCACGTCCTTCATCCGTTCCCAAATCGCAAACCCGTACGGCTTGATGACCATGCACCCTTTCACGTCGCTGTGCTGGGCGAGGTCCGCCTGCACAACGAGTTCGTTGTACCATTTGCTGTAGTCTTCTTCGCGGGAAGTGAGCTTGCTGGCCATTTTTGGTATGGTTTATGCTTGTAGAGGTTGGAGACTCTGGAAGTCACGCAAAACTACGGAATGTCTTACCTTGAACCACGGCACATGAACACGCACGCTCCTTCCCTTCGCACCGGGTCCTTCGCGACCTTGATGGCCCTTCTCCTTGTGGTGATGACCACCGGTTGTGGCAGCCTCATGCAGCGCACAGCCAACCTCGAAGATGACGAGTTGTACCTCGACCGCGGTGAAGAGTTCATCACCGACGCCGAATACCTTGCCTACGCTTACGAGCAGGCGGGTTACGATGCTGCTGGCGGAGAATATGCGGGTCGTGATTCCCGAGGCGGCGATGCGTTCCAAAGCAGCTTTGGCTACGTGCCACAGAGCTTGCGCGGCCGTTCCATGTTGCGCGGTTACATGACGCCGTACGGGGCGGCTGGGTTTGGTCCCAACCCCTACGATCCTTACGGAAGCAGCTTCTACGGAGGGTACAGCGCCTACAACCCTGGGTTTTACGATCCCTTCAACCCCTACGGCAGCCCCATGGGCAACCTCGGCTGGGGCTCCAGCGCATGGGGCGTGAATCCCTACATGGGCGGAGGCTTTGGCAATGGCTGGGGAAACAGCTGGGGCATGAACCCCTATGCTTATAACCCCTACGGATTCAACAGCTACAATCCTTACAACCCCTATGGAATGGGCGGATTGTATGGCGGTGGCAACAACTGGGGCAACGCGTGGGGTGGCGGAGATGTCTTCGACGTGAACACTGTGGTTGTGGCACCCCGAACGCCGATTTGGACGTCGTCCGCCATCAACTCCAACGGAACCGGCGGTCGATTGTTGACCAACAAAGTCGACGAGGTGGATGCTGAAAGTGGAACGCCCGCGGCACCCATGACCCTTTGGCGGGGCATTGAGGCTGTGGAAAGCAAAGCCGCGTCGCGCGCGACCCGCGAGGCACGCACAGCACCAACTTCTCCAACGTATCCGAATCCTGCGCGCACCACGTCTGGAACCAACGGACGTTCTTCCTATGGTTCAGGAAGCAACTCAGGACGTTCCTCCTACGGAACCTCCAATTCATCACGATCCTCCACCCGCTCTTCTTCCACGAGAAACAGCTCCTCGCGGAACAACAGCTGGTCAGGCTCTTCTTCAGGGTCGTCGCGCAGCTCAGGCTCTCGCCCGAGCACCCGCCCCAGCTCGGGCCGATCCTCAGGCAGCAGCAGCGGTCGCAGCACCGGCAGCAGCCGAGGTGGACGTGGTGGATTCCCTTCACGCTGAACGCCATGAACACGTGGCTTTCTCGGAAACTTGCGGCGTGGCTGTTCGCCCTATCCTCCCCTTTTTTGGCCCAAAACGAAACCGACGTCCTTCGCTACGGCTGGATCGACCCCTTGGCTTCGGCCCGGGTGACGGCCATGGGAGGCTCCTTCGGCGCCCTCGGGGCTGACCTGAGCTGCATGGGCATCAACCCCGCGGGGCTGGGCATGTACCGACGTGGCGACCTCGCCATGACGGCTGGCGTTCACACCGGCTCCACCAATGCGCTTTGGGGCACCCGACAAGTGGAGGCCGCGCAAGCCGATGTGGTGGCCAGCAACTACGGGGTCGCCTTGACCTACCCCAGTGTGGATGCCGATTGGCCGTTTTTCACCCTCGCGGTGGGACACCAAAACCGCACGCCCTTCGCCCAAAAGGTCGAGATCGACGGGGTGAGCACCGGCAACTCGGTGTCCGACCTGTTTGTGTCGCAAGCCTTGGACGATGCCGCTGTGTACGGGTACGCCAGCACGGACGACGCCCTGGGGGCGGGTGAGATTTTTGGCTACGGTGCTTCCCTCGCTTGGCGCACCGGGCTGTTGTTGCCTGACAACGATGCCTTGTATGCCACGGCTGCGGAAGGCAACGTGACCGTGGACCGGACCCTCGAGCGCCAAGGCCGCCTTGCAGAAACCCAAATCGCCTTCGGCTCCATGTTCCAAGACCGGGTGTCCATCGGAGCCACGTTGGGCCTGCCACGCGTGAGCTTCGAGGAATCGTCCACGCACAGAGAGTCGGTCAATGCCGCGGATGCCGATCTGCAGGACTGGGCCTACGAAGAGAGCCTCAGTGTCTCCGGAAAAGGCGTCTTGCTTCGCTTTGGCGTGTTGGCACGTGTGTCGGACATCCTTCGCGTGGGCGTCGCACACCAAACGCGTGGGCGCCTCACCTTGACAGACACGTATGCAACCAGCATTCGAACGACGTGGATCGACGAACCCGCAGCCAGTGCGGCCAGTCCCACTTCCAACTATGAATACCTCCTGTTCACGCCGGACCGAACCACGGTCAGTGCGAGCGTGCTCATGGGCAAGTTTGGCGTCTTGAACGCCGACTACGTGCGCAGCGACATGCGTCGGGGGGAGCTCCGGGACTCGGAAGGGTGGTTGTCGACGGGCTACGATTTTGGCGCGGAAAACGACGCAGTCCAAGCCGGATACCGCACCGTTCACCAAGCCCGTGTCGGCCTGGAACTGCGCCTCGGGGACGAGAAGCAATTCCGGCTTCGCAGCGGGGGCGGCACGTCCACGTCACCCTTTGTCGGTGACGCCGTGGTGTCCGAGGCCAACCGGGCCCATGTCAGTGTGGGAGGCGGCTACCGCATCGGCAACGTGCACTTCAGCGCAGCTTGGCGCACGGCCTGGCACAGCGAGGATTACTACTTCATGGGGGCCTTCTCCCCCGAGGCGCCCGGTCAACTTCAGCGCCGAGCAAGCAGCCTCCTGCTTTCCGCTGGCTTGAGGATGTGACCTTCTGACAAGGTGGTCCATCAAAAAAGCCCCCCGAAATCGGAGGGCTTTTTTGTGTTCCTGCCTTTCGGCGAGGCGCCTTACTTCTTGAGCTTGGCCAGCTCTTTGTCGAGAAGCGTGTTCATACGCGTCAACTCTTCTTCGGCGAGCTCTTTGTCGACCAAGATGCGGCCGCTGTGCTCGTCCACGATGATGCGCTTGCGCTGGGCGATGTCAATTTGTCGTTGGGGTGGAATCTTGATGAAAGTGCCCGCGCTGGCTTGACGCTCGATGGGCACCACCGCCAAACCGTTCTTGGCCGCGCCACGGATGCGGCGGTAGCTGTTCACCAGGCGATCTTCGATGCCCTTGGCCGTCTTGTCGCTGTGCTTTTGGAGGAGCTCCTCCTCGGCTTGCGTTTCTGCAATGATGGCGTCGAGCTCAGCCTTCTTGGCCTCAAGATCGGCTTGGCGTTGGTTGAAACGCTCACGGGTACCGTCAAGGCCTTCTGCCTTCTGCTCCACCTGTGCCTTGCACTCACGGATGCGCTTTTCACAGAGCTCGATTTCCAAGGTTTGGTATTCAATCTCCTTGGAGAGAGACTCAAACTCGCGGTTGTTGCGCACGTTGTTTTGCTGCTCCGTGTACTTCTCGATCAACGCTTGGCTGTCCTTGATCTGCATCTGGTACGCCGTGATGCGCTGGTTCACCTGGTCGTTGTCGTCTTCCATGCGCTCAAGACGTGCGCGCATGCCTTCCAATTCGTCTTCCAAGTCCTGTACTTCCAAGGGAAGTTCACCGCGAACCACGCGAAGGCGGTCGATGCGAGAGTCAATGATTTGGAGGTCGAAGAGGGCGCGCAGCTTGTCTTCGGCAGTGCTGGTTTTTTTCTTGGCCATGCGATTGGGAATCGGTCGTGTTCAGCGGTAGGTAACTGGGTTTGTCTTCGTTGAGGACAAACGGACGGCAAATTTAGGGAATTTCTCCTTGATTTTGTTGGCAATCAATTGGCTGGTTTGCCATTCACTTTCATAGTGGCCCACATCGAGCAATTGAAAGCGTCCCTCAGCTTGGAAATATTCGTGGTATTTGACGTCGGAGGTCACGTATACATCGGCGCCTGCGCGCGCGGCATCGCCCATCAAAAACGCCCCGCTGCCGCCGCACATCGCGATGCGTTGCACGTGGGATTTTACGGGGACAGTGTGCTTGAGGGCTTGGCAGCCCAACGCCGATTTGACGCGATCGGCAAAGGCCTCCCAAGCGATGGGTTCTGGCAACTCCCCCACCATGCCGGCCCCCAAATCCACGCGGCCATTTTCCAACGACACCCGGTCGTACGCCACCTCCTCATAAGGATGTGCGCCAATCATGGCTCGCGTCACTGCATGCGCGGCTTCACCTGGCACGACCATCTCCAGCCTCACTTCCGGC
>CBFHRO010000031.1:0-23983 GCA_965658245.1 uncultured Flavobacteriales bacterium | reverse complement strand
ACCGAGAGTACGCCGTTCTGCCGCGAAGGCTGGATTCGTGGGGTGTACTTCTTCGTGCTCATCACCCACATTTTGATGTCCATCGCCATCGTGCCGATGGTGCTCACCACGTATTTGTTGGGCTTGGGGAACCAAATCCAAAAACACCGCAAGTGGGCGCGAATCACCTACCCCATTTGGACCTACGTGACGTTTACTGGTGTGGTGGTCTACTTCATGATTTCACCCTGCTACCCCTGGTGATGAAACGGATGCTCCCCTGCGCGATTGCCCTTCTGCTGCTGGTCTTGGCGGTCGATGCCGAGGCGCAGTGCGTGATGTGCAAAGCCGTCGCCGAAGACAGCGCGGAGGACGGCAGCCTGGGCCGCGGACTCAACTCGGGCATCCTCTATTTGATGGGCATCCCTTACGTCATCATGGCTTTTTTCGCATGGTTTGTCTTTCGCAAGCGAAAGGAAGCCACCGATGTGGCCGGTTGAGGAGGCATGCGGGCTTAATTTTGGGCATGCGCCCTTTTCTTTTTAGCCTTTTCCTTTTTTGCGTGGGAAGCCTCGGCTCTTCCGCCGTGGCCCAAAGCTCCGGCACCGACATGTGGACCCTTCAGCGCTGTCTGGAGCACGCCTTGGAGCACAACCTTCAACTTCAGCAAGCGGAGCTTGGCATCGTCCGCGGCGTGTTGGCGGAGACCTCCGCGAAGGGAGCCTTCCTTCCCAACCTCAACGCCTCTTCCAGCTATGGCGTGAACATCGGTCAACGCATTGACCCCTTCACCAACCAATTTGCAAGCGACGCCGTGCAGTCGAGCAACTACGGCATGAGTTCAGGACTGACCCTTTTCAATGGGTTCCAAAATCACCTCAACCTTCGACGGGCGCGCCTCGGACTCGAACTGGCCCAAACCAACGTCGAAATCGCCCAAAACAATGTCGCCCTCAGCTTGGCGTCCGCGTATCTCAACGTCCTCTTCCAAAAGGAATTCCTCACCATTGCCCAACTCAATGCCGAGGCGACAGGACGCCAGGTCGACCGCGTCCAAAAGTTGGTCAATGCCGGTGCAGCTGCGGAGAGTGACCTCTACGATGTGCTGGCCCAGCAGGCCGCCGACCAAAGCTCTGTGGTTGCTGCAGAAAACGGCGTGAACATCGCCAAGTTGGCGCTGTCCCAATTGCTTCAGCTCTCCGGAGATGAGGCCGACAACCTCGACGTGGCTCCTCCTTCAGACGATTTGCTCGAGTCCACCCAACTTCCGCTCTCCGCGGATGCGGCCGTATCGTTTGCCTTGAATGCCTTCCCAGACATGAAGGCGGCCGAACTGCAGGTCACCGACGCCTACCTCGGGCTCGACCTTGCCAAAGCGCAGCGCATGCCCCGAATCACGGGATCGTACAGTGTCGGGTCGGGGTACTCCCAAAATCGCCAAACCTCGGTGAGCGACCCCATCACCCAAGACGTGACCATTGAAACTGTCGAAGGCATCCTTCTCACAACGCCAGTGGTGATTCAAGATGGGGAGTTCGAAACCATGTCGTTCCAAGACCAATTCACCAACAACCTCAACCAGAGCATCTTCTTCTCGTTGAGCTTGCCGATTTTCAATGGGTTTGGGATTGAAACCAACATCGACCGCGCCGAAGTGGACGTGCTTTCCGCCCAACTGGCGAAAGAACAAACCTCCCAAAGCCTCACCCAAACGGTCGAGCAATCTTGGGCCGATGCGCGTGCCGCCCAGCGGACGTTTGAGGCCAACGACCGCGCCTTGGAAGCGGCGACCCTGGCCATGACAAACGCAGAGGCACGATTCGAGGCTGGGGCCATCTCAGCCTTGGAATACGCCGACGCCCGCACCCGATTGGACAACGCCCGCATCAACGCGCTTCGCACCCAGTATGACTTTGTGTTCAAGACGCGCATTTTGGACTTCTACCTTGGACGCCCCCTCAGCCTTTGATCATGAATAAGAAATTGCTTCTCGGCCTTGGTGCCTTTGTGGTGTTGCTCGTGGTGGTGGCCGTCGTCAAAGGCGGAAACCGAACCCTGCCACAGGTCAGTGTCGAAGAAATGGCCCTCCGAACCATTGTGGAGCGGGTGAGTGCGAGCGGAAAAATCCAACCTGAGGTCGAGGTCAAAATCACGGCCGAAGTCAACGGACAAATCACCGAGCTCCCCGTCAAAGAAGGCGACATCGTCGCGAAGGGGGACTTGTTGGTCCAACTCAATCCCGACATCTATGACGCTGCACTGCTGCGTGCCGAGGCCGCACTGAACAGCGCCAAGTCCAACCTCGCTTCGGCCCGTGCCCAAGTGGCCCAAGGCGAGGCCAACCAATTGGCTGCCGAGAAGGCCTTTCAACGCGCCGAAGCATTGTTGACCCAGAAGGTCATCTCCCAAGCAGAGTACGACCAAACCGAGGCTTCCTACCTCACGGCCAATGCGAACCTGACCAGCGCCAACGAAAGCGTGCGCAGTGCGGAATACGCCATTCGCAGTGGTGAAGCTTCTTTGCAAGAGGCCAAAGACAACCTCAGCCGCACCACCTTGCGCGCCCCTCAAGCGGGCGTCGTCACCGCTTTGGTGAAGGAAATTGGGGAGAGTGTGCAGGGCAACGGCTTCACGGCCGGTGAGGTCATCATGAACGTCAGCGATTTGAGCACGATGGAAGTCAACGTGGAGGTCAACGAGAGCGACATCGTGCGCATTCACCTCGGCGACGAGGCGGAAATCGAGGTCGATGCGTACCTCGGTGAAACCTTCCGAGGCACGGTGACCGAGATCGGGAACACCGCGTTGAATGCCGGCATGAACGGCTTCAGCATGGACCAAGTGACCAACTTCTCGGTGAAGGTCCGACTCAATCGGGACAGCTACGACCACCTGACCGAGGGTGAAGACGACACGCCCTTCAGACCAGGCATGAGCGCCACGGTCGACATCTTGACGGCACGCGTAGAGGACGCGTTGTCCGCACCCATCCAAGCCGTGACGAGCCGAGAGGCGGGCTTTGGCTCGGAGGAAGAGGAGGAAAGTGCAGACGATGAAAACGCCGAAGCGGAACTGGGCGTGTTTGTCCTCGAGGATGGCAAGGTGCAATGGACCCCTGTGGAAACCGACATCCAAGACGCTCGCTACGTCGCCATCACGGGAGAACTCGAAGCGGGAACCACGGTGGTCACCGGTCCATACGACGTGGTCAGCCGATCCTTGAAACAAGGCGACGAAGTCGAGGTGAAGTGATGGCCAACATTCTCCTGATCGAAACCTCCACCACCCAGTGCTCGGTGGCCTTGGCCCAAGGAGGAACGCCTGTCGCCTGGAAAGAGGAGCGCGCCGAGCAGGGATACGTCCATGCAGAGCGACTGATGCCCTTCGTCGATACTGTGCTTTGCGAGCAAGGTTGGTCCCGAAGCGACTTGGATGCCGTGGCGGTGTCTGGCGGGCCCGGCTCATTCACCGGCCTGCGCATCGGGGTGTCGACGGCCAAGGGCTTGTGTCAAGCCCTCCAGATTCCCCTCATTTCATTGGACACCTTGGCTCTGCTCGCCGAACAAGGCAGGCGCATTGACCCCGCGCCTCAACAACGCGTGGCCATGATCGATGCGCGACGGATGGAGGTCTATGCGGCCACGTTTGACGCCGACGGCAACTGCACGCAGAACGCCACACCCGTCGAAGTCGACGAGACGCCCGAGGTTTTTGAGGGCCCGGCTCAATTCATCGGCGACGGCGCTGTGAAGTGCACAAACCTTCTCGAAGGCGAGGGTCGAGCCTTTGTCGAAGCCTGGCCCCTCGCCCGCGACGGTGCGGCCTTGGCGGAAGCGGCGTATCAGGCTGGGACGTTTGTCGATTTGGGCAGCTACGAACCCAATTACGTCAAGGCCTTCAAGGCGGGCGCACCCAAAGATCCTCTGGGGCTTCGGTCCAAGGCCACGCTTTGGCTGGGCGCCTTCCTCATGGTCTTGGCGTCCTGCACCTCATGTGGGGAGCCCCAACAGTTCATTCCCTACGTCCCCGTCAACTTCCAAATTGACTTGAACCTGCCTGCCTACAACACCCTGAACTTTCCCGGGGAGGCCATTGCACTTCCGGGTGGGTCAAAAGGGCTGTACATCTACCGCTACACCTTGGATGAGTTTGTGGTGCTGGACAGGCACGCGACGCACGACATCCCCATGGCCTGCAAGGTGACTTTGGACGCGGACAACATCACACTGAGGGACGACAACGATTGTTCCGAGAGCCAGTGGCTCATGCTCGACGGCAGCGTCTTGAATGGGCCTGCCACTCTGCCCCTGCACCGCTACCGGACCACCCTCAACGGGTCCATCCTGAGCATCTACAATTGAAACGAAACAACCCCGCCGAAGAGGCAGGGTTGTTCAAAATGGGCTTCCAGCGCCCGTCGCGTTCGGAATCAGTAGCGGTACGCCTCGCCCTTGAAGGGACCCTGAACAGGGACGCCAATGTAATCCGCTTGCTCGGTGCTGAGCTCGTCGATTTCGACGCCGATTTTGGCCAAGTGCAGACGGGCAACCTTTTCGTCCAAGTGCTTGGGCAAGGTGTACACGCTGTTCTCGTACTTGTCCGGGTTGTTCCAAAGCTCAATCTGTGCAATGGTCTGATTGGTGAACGACGCAGACATCACAAAGCTTGGATGGCCCGTGGCACAACCGAGGTTGACCAATCGACCCTCCGCCAAGAGGATGATGTCCTTGCCGTTGACGGTGTACATGTCCACCTGGGGCTTGATGGTGTCCTTTGTGTTGCCGTGGTTGGTGTTGAGCCAGGCCACGTCGATTTCGTTGTCGAAGTGTCCAATGTTGCAGACAATGGTCTTGTCCTTCATGGCCTCGAAGTGGGCGCCGGTCACGATGTCCTTGTTGCCGGTGGCGGTCACCACGATGTCGGCTTCAGCCACAGCGTCGAGCATCTTCTTCACTTCGAATCCTTCCATCGCCGCTTGCAACGCACAAATGGGGTCGATTTCAGAGACGATGACGCGGCAACCTGCGTTGCGGAGGGATTCGGCTGAACCCTTGCCCACGTCGCCGTAGCCCGACACGACGGCGACCTTGCCGGCCATCATGACGTCGGTGGCACGGCGGATGGCGTCCACGCAGGACTCGCGGCATCCGTACTTGTTGTCAAACTTGGACTTGGTCACGGAGTCGTTCACGTTGATGGCAGGCATCGGAAGCGTGCCGTTCTTCTCGCGCTCATACAAGCGCAACACACCTGTGGTGGTCTCCTCAGAAATGCCCTTGATGCCCGCAGCGAGCTCAGGGTACTTGTCGAGCACCACGTTGGTGAGGTCTCCTCCGTCGTCGAGGATCATGTTCAAGGGCTGACGATCGTCTCCAAAGAACAACGTCTGCTCAATGCACCACTCGTACTCCTCTTCGGTCATGCCCTTCCAAGCATACACCGGGATGCCTGCAGCCGCGATGGCTGCAGCGGCATGATCCTGGGTGGAGAAGATGTTGCAAGAAGACCACGTCACGTCCGCACCGAGCTCCACAAGGGTCTCGATGAGCACTGCCGTTTGGATGGTCATGTGCAGACATCCTGCCACGCGGGCACCCGACAGGGGCTTGGAAGCGCCGAATTCTTCGCGCAATGCCATCAAGCCAGGCATCTCTGCCTCGGCGAGGGTGATTTCTTTGCGGCCCCATTCGGCCAAGCTCATGTCCTTCACCTTGTAAGGGAGGGTGGGTGTGGGAGTTGTGTTGCCCATGTCGTGTGATTTAGCAGTGCAAAAGTACGGAATGCGAGGCCTTTGGAGGTGGAGGACAAACCCCCGTCCTTTGTTCCCATGCCTCAACATGCCTTGCCACTGCAACCCGAAGGGGTCAAGATTGTTCTTTGGCATCTCCCTGAATCGCAGGGGGAAGGGCACGAGTGGGTTCTGCACTTCCCTCAACGGCAAACCGGCACCATGCCTGCTGCGCGGCATGCAGAACACCGGGCTGTGGCCTTCGCCCTGACCCAACTCCTCGGCCACGCCGCGTGGCACTTGACCCACAACGAAGAGGGGAGGCCTGAGCTTCACGTTCGCGGTGAATCGTCCGCCCAAGCCGTCAGCATTACTCATGCCAGATTAGGCGAGGACGTGTGGGCAGCCGTGGCCCTGTGGAACGAGTCGGACACCGCTGGCGGCATCGATCTGGTGCTGACCGACGATGCCCGGTTGACGCGCGTGGCCCCAAGGGTGATGTCCAGGAAGGAGCAATCCAAGTGGCGTGGCTGCGAAGCGTGGGCCTGGGCCACCAAAGAAGCCATGTTCAAAGGCCACGGGCCCGAGCTGGAGTTTCAATCGCAAGCCCTCCTCACGGACGGCACCGGGATTCCGAGGGACAAGGCCGGATCCTTGCGTGGTGAGGTGCGCGGTGCGCCCTGGTCGGGCGCGTGGTGCAAGGTTCGGGAGCGGTTGCTCCTTGTTTGGGGGGCTTGAGCGACTTCCCTTGTCCGGTCACTGACCGATGGCCTCGTTCAAATCGTCAATCGACAATTCATATTCGAATGCGCTGTGGGTCTTGTAATAATTGTGGACGTCCACGCATTTGCCATGGGCGAAAACGGCAAATTCAAGTCGAGTTGACTCGTAGTCAAACGCGCTCATGACTTGTGCGATTTGACTTGCACTCAACAGGGCCCCGGCATTCAAAGGGGCCTGGGCGGTGGACATTTTGCTGTCTTCAAAATCCTTGCTTTGAATGGCACGCAAGTAGTCTTGGAAGTCAAGGCCGCTCATCTCCGCTGACGTCGCCACAGGGGCACTTTCTTGTCCGCCCCACGACTGGGTGGTGGATTGGGTGGTGGTTTCTGTGGTGGACCAAGACTCGGTCGCTGACATCTCGACATTCATGTTGACACCACCCGGAATGACATTGCCACCGATGCTGACGTTCATGTTGACTTGGTCCGTGGTGGTAGAGCTGGAACCTTGGACACCCCCCGTGGCGGACATGTGGATGTTGGATTGCCCTGGGTTTGACTCCGTGTGGGTGGGGGCAGGCGCGGTGGGCTCCTGTTGCGTTGCCCCGGACGACATGGGGGCAAACCCAAACGCACGCACCACGAACTCCCCCTTCCGATTCATGGTGATTTTTCCCGTCGAACGCATGCCTGCCTCCGCCCCAAAATTGTTCTTGTAAACATCAGGGCGACCTGCCTCCACAAAGTCGATGCGCAGTTGGTAGAACCCCGGATCCACAGTGGCCAGCACCCGGGGGGCGGGTTCGGCGTTCATTTGGACTTGATTCAGGTAAAGCGTAAAGGCATCTCCGACCTCCGAGAACACTTCAATTTCAGATTGGGCATGCGTCAAAGGGGTCAAGCCGAAAACCAGGGACAACAAGGCAAACGTCGAAAAGCGGATCATGGGTTCAATTTTGAAGCAAGATAGAGAAAGGACTGTGGTACAAAAAAGGGGAACCCATTTGGATTCCCCTTGGCAGCACAGGGCTGTTGAATGCTGTTTCTTAGCGCTCGATGCCTTTGTGACGGCGCTCCGAGCTCACGGACAACTTCTTGCGTCCCTTGCGGCGACGCGCGCTCAAAACGTTGCGGCCGTTGGCCGTAGACATGCGCTTGCGGAAGCCGTGTTTGTTGCGGCGCTTCCGAACGGAGGGTTGAAATGTCCTTTTCATCGTAGTCTTGTTTCCCGATAAGGGAGGGCAAAGGTAGCAAACCCTTTTTGTTCCTCCAAGCCTCTCGACCACATTCGTTCGACAAAATTGTGACAGAGGCGCGGTCAGGGAGCGCTAATTTCGTCATTCGTTTCCTGAACCCCAAACTCCATCATGGCGCACGGCCGACCTCACCCCTCTTATGCCACGGCCGACGACGGCCCCAAAAAACGCTTCTCCTTCAAGGATTTGCGGGGGGTTGGGCGGATGCAGAAATACCTCAAACCCTACGTGGCGCACTTCGCCGTGGGGATGGTGGTGATGAGCATTTCAGGGTTCTTGACGCTGGTCATCACGCGGCTCTGGGGCCAATTGGGCGGTGTCGGTGCGTCGGGTTCCACGGGCCAAATGCCGCTTCTCGGGTTGGAGATGGACGATTTGGCCTCCGTCGGTTGGACCCTCCTCGGCGCCTTGGCCATCCAGTCGTTTTTCTCCTTCGTGCGGGTGCTGCTGTTTGCGGACATGACGGAAAAGATGATGCTCGCCATGCGGCAAGACGCGTTTGATGCGCTGGTCAGCATGCCCATGGCGTTTTACGACGCCCGTCGCGTCGGCGACCTGAACAGCCGCATCAGTGCGGACATCGCCACCATCCAAGACATCTTCACGGTGACCCTCGCGGAGTTGTTCCGCGGCCTCATCCTGATCGTCGGGGGCATCATCGCGCTGGCCTACTTCTCGGTGGAGCTCACCCTTTGGATGCTCGGCACGCTGCCCGTGATGATGGTGGCGGCGGTGGTGTTTGGGCGTTTCATCCGCAAACTGTCCAAACAAACGCAAGACGAGGTGGCCGCGTCCAACATTGTGGTTCAAGATGTCTTGACGGCGATTGTCAGCGTGAAGAGCTACGCCAATGAATGGCTCGAGCGCCGGAAGTATGGCACCCATGCTGCGGAGATCAAACGACTGGCCATGCGCGGGGCGTTGTGGCGGGGCACCTTCGCGAGCTTCATCATCCTGTTCATTTTTGGCGCCATCACGTTGGTCATCTTCAAAGGGGCCGACTTGATGCAGCAAGGCGAACTGGCGAGCGAACACTTCTTCACCTTCCTCTTGATGACCGGCCTCGTCGCGGGAAGCATTGGGGGCATGGCGGCGCAATTCAGCGCCCTTCAGCGCGGTCTCGGCGCCATTGAGTCGGTGATGGACATCGTCGACCAGGAACGCGAAGTGGAGGACCTCGACACCTCCACCCCTGAATTGTCTTTGCGTCAAACCGTCACCCTCACCAACGTCCATTTCAACTACCCTCAACGGCCAGACGTGCAGGTTTTGAAGGGCCTGAACCTACGAATCGACGCCGGCGACCAAGTGGCCTTGGTCGGCACGAGCGGCGCTGGCAAAAGCACGGTCGCCTCCCTCCTGCTCCGGTTCCACACGCCTGACGCCGGAGTGCTCCAGGTCGGGAACGTCCCAGCGGACAAGCTCGATTTGCGGGGCTATCGGCAGCGCGTGGCCTTTGTGCCCCAAGAGGTCATCTTGTTTGGGGGGGACTTGAGAAGCAACATCCGCTACGGACGTCCCGACGCCACGGACGAAGAAGTGATTGACGCGGCCAAGCGCGCCTACGCGTGGAACTTCATCCAGGACTTCCCCGAGGGCTTGGACACCCTTGTCGGCGAGCGCGGCGTACAGCTGTCCGGAGGCCAGCGTCAACGAATTGCCATTGCACGGGCCATCCTCAAAGACCCCGACCTGCTCATCCTGGATGAAGCCACGAGCGCCTTGGACAGCACCTCAGAGCGGGAGGTTCAAGCTGCCCTCGACGAGCTGATGAAAGGCCGCAGCTCCATGGTCATTGCCCACCGCCTCAGCACCGTGAAGAACGCGAGCCGCATCTGCGTGATGGAAGATGGCCGTGTGGTCGAAGAAGGTCGGCACGAGGAACTCATGGGTCAGGGCGGCCACTACGCCCAATTGGTGAAGAACCAAGAACTGGCCGGCTGACGCCCTGCGCTCGCGAGTCAGATGTATTTTCGCGACCATGGCGACCAAAAAAGCACTCATCACCGGCATCACGGGCCAAGACGGCGCGTACCTCACCGAACTCCTGCTTGAAAAGGGCTACGAAGTTCACGGCATCAAGCGTCGTGCGTCTCAGCTCAACACGGATCGCATTGACCACCTCTACCAAGACCCGCACGAAGACAATGTGCGTTTGAAGTTGCATTACGGCGACCTCGTGGACAGCACCAACCTCATCCGCATCGTGCAGGAGGTTCAGCCGGATGAGATCTACAACCTCGCCGCCCAAAGCCACGTCCAAGTGAGCTTTGAGACGCCGGAGTACACCGCCAACGCCGACGCGCTTGGCACCCTTCGCCTTCTCGAGGCCATCCGCATCCTCGGCATGGAAAAGACGGTCAAATTCTACCAAGCGAGCACCTCCGAGCTCTACGGCTTGGTGCAAGAGGTGCCTCAGTCGGAAACCACCCCCTTTTATCCGCGCAGTCCTTATGGTGTGGCGAAGCTGTACGCATTTTGGATTGTCAAAAACTACCGCGAGTCATACGGCATGCACGCCAGCAACGGCATCCTCTTCAACCACGAGAGCCCACGCCGAGGCGAGACGTTTGTGACCCGAAAAATCACGCGCGCCGTCGCCCGCATCAAGCTCGGCATGCAGGACTGCTTGTACCTGGGCAACCTTGACGCCCAACGCGACTGGGGCCACGCCAAGGACTACGTGGAGGGCATGTGGCGCATGCTCCAGCAGGACACCCCGGACGATTACGTGCTCGCCACCGGCGTCACCACCACCATTCGCGATTTCGCCACCATGGCGTTCAAGGAAGTCGACATCACCGTCGCATGGCGCGGCGATGGCGCGAACGAAGAGGGCTTCTGTCCCGAGACAGGCAACGTCCTCGTCAAGATCGATCCGCGCTACTTCCGCCCCGCCGAAGTCGACCTGCTCATTGGCGACGCCACTAAGGCCGGCGAAGTCCTTGGCTGGAAAGCGACCACCTCTTTGGCCGACATGTGCCGCGAGATGGTCCAATCCGACCTCGCCCTCTTCGAGCGCGACGCCTACCTCCAGGCTGGCGGCCACAACGTGGTCTCCCCTGCCGACCTCTGACCAGGGACATCCAGGTTGGCATCCGGAATTGTCACTTCACAAGGCATGGATTCAGGGGTTCGACTCCCTCCTGCTCCACAAAGTGACCAGTTAGCTCGAGAACTGCGTAGCAGTTCAGGCCCTCTGACGAGCGCTGGTTTCAAGCTCGCTTGGAAACAAGCGATCGAGGAGGGGCAAGCGCGTCAGCGCTCGAGCCTGGTTCCCTCTGAGTGAAAGGGGGGAACACTGACCGCAGGTCAGAAACTCCCTCCTGCTCCACAAGTAAACTTGGCTAGATGCCAAGGAGGAGGGCACTTCCGCACAGAGGCGGCAGCGATTCAATCCATACCTTTCGACTTAGTCCATCGTCTCGGGCTCGTCAAAATCAATTGCCATGAAATGGTTTCCAATCTTCCTGTTGTGTGTCTCACTTCAAGCACAAGCCCAATGCGAATTCACAGAATTGAGCATTCAAACTTCGACAGGTGAGTGGGGCGAAGAAATGTCTTGGACCCTGTACCAATCTCCGGAAATCGGAGGGGCTTTTCCGTTGGCTTCGTTTCAAGGGCAGTTTGATGGGACGACCACAAGCCAAACCTTGTGCTTGGAAGATGGCTGCTATTTCTTCTCAGTGTCGGACTCTTGGGGCGATGGATGGAACGGTGGAGAAATCTCGTGCTCTCCAACCCTTGAAGGTTTCATGGAGCCGTTCACGTTGGATGATGGATACGAAGGCTATTTGGCGTTTCAGGTAGGAGATGGCGTGTGTGACACGAGTTTGCCTGGGTGCACCGACCCGAACGCCTTGAATCCCGTGCAAGGGGCCAACGTCGATGACGGGAGCTGCGTGTACCTCGAGACCTTCGTTTACGAGGACAACTCCGAGACAGTAGAGCGCGAGTACATCTATTATCACCCGGCAACAGCCCCCGAAAATTGCCCTCTGGTGTTTGTCTTTCATGGGTACACGGGCAGTGCGGTGGACATCATGGAGTACTCCGAGTTCAACGCCATTGCGGACAACTTTGGTTTTGCCGTTTGCTATCCACAGGGAAGCTTGGATTCGTTTGGCAATGCGTTTTTCAACGTGGGCTACGACTTCCAGGTGAACGAAGACGTGGACGACTTGGCGTTCACCCTGGCCTTGAATGGCCACCTCCAGGCCAATCATTCGCTCGACGAGGGTGCAGTGTATGCGACAGGCATGTCCAACGGTGGGGATTTCTGTTACCTCCTGGCGTGTCAGGCATCCGACGTTTTTCAAGCCGTGGCACCGGTCTCAGGCATGAT
The DNA here is from genome assembly GCA_965658245.1 of uncultured Flavobacteriales bacterium. GTDB lineage: Bacteria > Bacteroidota > Bacteroidia > Flavobacteriales_D > Sanyastnellaceae > UBA11663. Next base: position 11,953 of record CBFHRO010000031.1, on the reverse strand, counting down.
CATGCAGGACATCATGGATGCATGCAATCCAAGCTCGACGACCAATATTTTGGAAATTCATGGGACCAACGATGACGTAACCTATTACGACGGCGACCCCACCAACCAGGACGGTTGGGGAGCTTATCCGAGCATTCCTGAAACCATGGCGTTTTTTGTGGACTTGTACCAATTGATGTTTGATGAAACAGTGGAATTGCCCAACCTTGATTCCACGGATGGCAGCCAAGTGGAGGCGTCAGCTTGGTCGAACGAAGCCCAATGTCCTAGGGTGGAGCTGTTCAAAGTGGTCGGGGGTGGTCATGACTGGCCAGGGGCTTGGGGCAACATGGACATCAGCGCCAGCTTGGTCGCGTGGGATTTCTTCGACCGAACCTGCAACACGGGGCTTCCATTGAGCGTGCAGACCATGGCTCCGCAATCGGAAGCGGCTATTCAGGGAACTTGGGACATTTTGGGACGGCCTTGTCCATCCAATGCGCCGGGGCAACTTCTCATTCAACGTCTTTCAAACGGCAAAGTCCAGAAGGTGGTGCGACTCACGGAGTGACCAAATCGGGGTTGAGGGTGTTGGGCTTCTGTCCTGCTGGGTCCACGATGTGCAGGAGAATTAGCGCTGCCTTAACGGATTGAAATTGCACAGTTGCACTTGAGGCAAAGAGCCCCTCGCACCTTAGGCGATGACTCTCCAAGAACAACCCTTGCTAAAACGGCCCGTCGAAGTGGCCGTGATTTCCGACTTGCATTTGGGCATGCGCGGATGCCGGGCAGCCGAAGTGCTGCGCTACTTGAAGTCGATTGACCCTGAGGTTCTCGTGCTGAACGGGGACATCATCGACGTTTGGCAGTTCAAGAAAAAGTACTTCCCGGCGGCCCACATGCAGGTGGTGCGAGAACTCCTTGGCATGATTGCCCGCCAAAAAACCATTTACTACATCACCGGCAATCACGACGAGGTGTTCCGCCGGTTCAAGGGCTTTGAAACGAGCAACTTCAAAATCGTCAACAAGGTGGTCCTCCCATTGGATGGAAAGAAGGCGTGGTTTTTTCACGGCGACGTGTTCGACGTGACCATGCAACATTCCAAGTGGCTGGCCATGCTCGGGGGAAAAGGGTATGATGCCCTGATTTGGTTCAACCATTTGATCAACCAGGTGTCGCTTGCCTTGGGCAAGGGGCGCATTTCGTTGTCCAAAAAAGTCAAGGAGAGCGTCAAAAGCGCCGTGAAATTCATCAACCATTTCGAAGAAACGGCCGCGGAGATTGCCATCCGAAACGGGTTTGATTTTGTGGTGTGTGGACACATTCACCAGCCCGCCAACCGCATTGTCAAGACCGACGACGGCGAAGTGACCTACCTCAACAGCGGAGACTGGGTGGAGAATTGCACGGCGCTGGAATACAACCAAGGCGAGTGGCGGATTCACTGGCAAGAGGAAGTGGCCGCGCGCGAAAACACGGAAGATGAGATCATGGCGCGAAGCACCAAAGACTTGTTCCAGGAGCTGCTCGTCGAATTTTCGATGATTTGACATGAAGGTCTTGTACGCCTTTCAGGGCACAGGGAATGGCCACCACACCCGTGCCATCGAGTTTTTGCCCCTTCTCAAGGACATGGCCGAGGTGGACGTTTGGGTCAGCGGGGGTGCGCTGGACCGCACGTACGATGTGGCGGTGGATCGCCGATTTCAGGGTGTGGGATTTTCGTTTGGGACCCACGGCGGCATCGATTGGGGGGCGTCGCTGCGTGCCTTGAAGCCGCGTACCCTGTTGCGCGACGTGCGATTGCTTGACGTTCGCGGATACGACCTTGTGCTGAACGATTTTGAACCTCTTACGGCTTGGGCGGCCAAGCGGCAAGGCGTTCCTGTGGTCGGGTTGTCCCACCAAGCGGCGGTCAAGCATCCGAGCAGTCCCAAGCCCTTGCAGTCCGACGCAATCGCCGCCCGCATCCTGGAAAACTACGCGCCTGCCGAGGTCGAGATTGGGTTTCATTTCCAACGCTACGCCCCGGAAATCAGGACCCCCGTCATTCGCCGACAGGTGCGCGAGGCGGCAGTCTCCAACGCCGGTCACATCACGGTGTATTTGCCCGCGTACGGGGAGCAAGCATTGCTGCGGGTTTTGCGGGAGTTTCCACAAGTGACGTGGGAGGTGTTCTCGCAACATTGGAGCGTGCCTTCGACACAAGGTCACGTCCGCTTCTTGCCCGCATCCTCGGACGGGTTTTTGAAGAGCATGGCCTCGAGTGCAGGCGTGTTATGTGGCGCGGGATTTGAAACGCCCGCCGAAGCCCTTTTCCTTCAAAAGGCGCTGTTCGTCGTCCCCATGCGCGGCCAATACGAACAGCACTGCAATGCCGCGGCGTTGGCCCAAATGGGCGTCCCCTCCGTTCCTGAATTCGGGAGCGATGCAGTGGCCGCCCTCCGTCAGTGGCTCCACGATCCCCGCGTCGTGGACGTCAACTACCCTGACGAGAGTCGAGAGGTGCTGCAACAGGCGTTGCGCACGGCCAAAGCTGAAATGTGATCGCCGCTTGACCTTAACGTTGACGCAACACACATCGCCGAAGTTTGCGGGATGAATCAAGTCTCGCGGTTGGCACTGGGTTGGCTGATGTTTCTGGCCCTTCCCTCCTTTCACGCCCAACAACACATTCACCTCGTTGGGGCCATGCCGACGTTGGATGTCGGGATGCCGTTGGGCGATCACTGGCACCTCGAGAACTACTCGTTTGCATGCGTGTTGCCGTTCGAGCAATCGCGGCCTTCGTTTTCGAATGCGGACGTCATGGAGAATTTTGGTCCCGGATCGGATGTCGAAGATGGCCGTGCCATCCGAAGCTTGGTGTTTGCCTATACCGAATTTGACTTGACGCGCGCCCTCAGCGACGCCTGGTCCGTGACGGGCAGTTACACCCACGAGTGGGTGCCTTCGACCTCCCACGTTCAGGGTGCTGGAGAGCGATACATACGCAACGAGCATCGGCTGTGGCTGCAGTCCAAATACCAGTCCAACAAAGACGCTGATTTGTCTTGGTGGTGGCGAATGCGCTGGGATCAGCGATGGATTGAATCGGACCCTTTCAATGAGGTTGCAGAGCCCTGGACCTCGCGTCCGCGGGTTCGCGAACAGCTTGGATGCGCCTTGCCCCTCTGTGGGGGCACGCTGGCAGCGAGTGCCGAGTTCTTCGTGGAAGCCTGGGACCGCGCCCAGCTTTCCTCACCCCTCGACCGCTTCAGAGAAGCATGGACGACCCTCCAGTACGGGGCTTCCTTGAGCGAATCGGTGCGCTGGGAAGCCGGGCCTTTGGTGGTGAGTTGGAAACAATTTGGCGATGACGCAAGCCGCGGCTGGGCGCACTTCTGGTACGTGCAGGCCACGGCGTTTGTGACGATTGGATCATGACTGGGAAACGTCTTTCCTTCCTCGACCGCCACTTGACGTGGTGGATTTTGGCCGCCATGGCGCTTGGACTCGTGCTGGGCAAATGGGTGCCGAGTGTCCCGCAGATGCTCGGGAACATGCAGGTGGGGACGACCAACATCCCGTTGGCCGTGGGGTTGATTTTGATGATGTACCCCCCGCTTGCCAAGGCCAACTACCGCCTGTTGCCGGAGGTCTTTCGCAACACCCGACTCGTCACCCTGAGCATCGTCCTCAATTGGGTGGTGGGCCCGGTGTTGATGTTTGGGTTGGCTGTGCTGTTTTTGAGGGACGAACCAGGGTATCTGAGCGGGTTGATTTTGATCGGATTGGCCCGATGCATCGCGATGGTGTTGGTCTGGAACGACTTGGCAGGCGGCAACCGAGAATTGGGCGCAGGGTTGGTTGCGCTCAACAGCGTGTTTCAGGTGGTGGCCTACAGTTTCTACGCGTGGCTTTTCATCTCGGAACTTCCCGAATGGCTTGGCTTGCCGTCCATGGCGGTCGACGTGCCTGTGTCCATGGTGGCCCAAAGCGTGGCCATCTACCTCGGCCTTCCGTTCCTCGCCGGATTTGTGAGCCGGGAGTGGTTCGTGCGAAGAAAAGGACTCGCTTGGTATGAACAAGCCTTCCTTCCTCGCATTTCCCCCATGACCCTCGTCGCCCTGCTCTTCACGATTGTGGCCATGTTCAGCCTCAAAGGAGACCAAATCACATCCCTACCCTTCGACGTGTTGAAGGTCGCCCTTCCACTCGTGCTGTACTTCGCAGGGATGTTCCTCCTCAGCATGATGCTTGGACGTCGGATCGGAGCCAGCCATGGAGACAACACGGCGGTGGCCTTCACGGCCGCAGGCAACAACTTCGAGCTGGCCATCGCGGTGGCGGTGGCGGTGTTTGGGCTGCAAAGTGACCAAGCCTTCGTCGGCGTCATTGGCCCCTTGATTGAAGTGCCCGCGTTGCTGCTGCTCGTTCGTGTGGCTCAGCGCCTCGAGAGTTCGCCCTCGTCAAGATTCGATTGACCGAGGTGCACCGCTGTTTGTCCAAGGCTGGAGACCACTGAACTCAGGCGTTGTACTTGAGCTTGCGCTCAATGCCTTGAATCATCGCGTCGGCAATGTCAATGCCTGTGGCCATCTCGATGCCCTCCAAGCCGGGGGATGAATTGACTTCGAGCAGAAGCGGACCTTTGTTTGAGCGAATGATGTCGACCCCAGCCACCGCGAGGTTGAGGGCTTTGGCCGCTTTGATGGCCAGCTTGCGCTCCTCGGAGGTGATTTTGATGACCGATGCCTTGCCGCCTTGGTGGATGTTGGCGCGGAACTCGCCTTTGGCCGCTTGACGCTGCATCGAGGCCACCACTTTGCCATTGACCACGAAGCACCGGATGTCCTGACCGTTGGCTTCCTTGATGAATTCTTGGACAAGGATGTTGGTCTTGACCGATTTGAACGCGTTGATCACACTTTCAGCCGCTTTGTTGGTTTCGGCCAAAACCACACCCCGGCCCTGGGTGGACTCGAGGAGCTTGATGATCAGTGGGGCGCCATTGACCATGCGGATCAGGTCTTTGGTGTCCATGGGCGACTTCGCAAACCCCGTCACCGGAATGTTGATGTCGTTCTCTGAAAACAGCAGCGACGCAAACAGTTTGTCCCTGGACTGGGTGATGGCGTCGGCAGAGTTCAAGCAATACACGCCCAAGTGTTTGAATTGGCGCAGAATGGCGCATCCGTAAAAGGTGACCGCGGGTTTGATCCGCGGCACAATGGCGTCAAATTGGTTGAGGATATTACCTCCGCGGTACCGAATCTCGGGGCTGTGAACATCGAGCTTCATGTAGGAGTGCTCCACATTGAGGAACACCATTTCATGGCCCCGGGCCTCCCCTGCCTCCATGATGCGCTTGTTGCTGTAAAGACGTGGGTTCGACGCCAACACTCCGATGCGCAACCCGTTCTTTTCTTGGAGGTACTCCTGGTAGAGGTCGGAGAGTTCATTCTCACTGACCTCGCCTTGAACGTACTCCTTCGAGACGTCGACCAAGCAGCGCTCCATGAACGCGTCACGCCCGAGGAGCATGCGGAATTCCATGGTGTCGCGGTTGGCCAAAGTGAGGTCCACCTTCCAACGGTATTCGCCGAGTTGCATGGTGGTTTGAATCACCAAGCGCTCTTCCGAGATGCCTGAGGTGTTTTTGACCAGCTTTCGCCCGGTCACACGCTCTTCACAACTGACCACAATGCTGCGGTTGTCTTGAATGGGGGTCACGTCGAATTTGACCCACTCTTGTCCGTCCTTGATGAACGGCTTGACGTTGTCCGCTTGAATGGTGGAGGTCTTCGCTCCTGAATCCACGCGGGCTTTGATGGCGGGCACACCCAAACTTGGGAAACGGCACCACTCTACACTTCCAATCACATGCATGACCAAAGGCTTAAAAAGGAGCGCAAAAATACGTGAGGAATCCACATTTCAACCCCACGCCTACGCGTTATCGAATCGTCAAGGCTTTTTGATTCGTGAGTCCAAATCACATGCCGGTCAAGCCGCCGCGCAAGCCGCCAACGAGCCGCATGACCTCCCAATGGGCGGCGGCCCATTCTTGCCGTGCCGCGAGCTCACCCGCCTCTGCTTGCATCAACGCCACGTCAAGGGCTCTGAATTCCATGGCGTTGAGGATGCCGTCCCGATAACGACCCGCACCGATGTCTGCCGCGAGTTGGGCATTGGCGACCCGCTTCATGGCCATGTCATGCACACGTGCGGCGGTCTCCTGACGGTCCCACGCTGTCGCAAGGGCAGCCTGCGCCTCGGCGACAAGGCGCTCTTGGTCGAGCATGGCAAGGTCCACTTGGATTTGGGCTTGCTGAATGGCCCTCTTGGTCGCCCCCCCGTTGAAGAGGTTGAAGTTCAGGGTCAACGCCGCACCGTAATTCACAGTGTTTGTGGTGACGTCTCCAGAAAAGCTGGGTGGCAAGTCGTCTGGAATCTCGTCGCCCACGATGCCCAGCACGTTTTGACTGGCATTCCAGTTGGAGGTCAAGCCAATCACAGGGTACAGTCGGGCACGTGCTTGCCGGACACCTGTTTTGGCGATTTGGCTTGAGAGCACGGCATTTTGCACGCTTTGGTTGGACGTCGTGAGCGTTTCCTGCAAGGACGCCAAATCGTCCGACACCTGTGGCTCGAGCAACACAGACGTCATTGTCCACACTTGGTCTTCCTCTTGCACGAGCAACAAATTCAGGTTCCGTTGCGCCGCCCGCACCGCCGCTTCCTGACGGATCAATGCCGTGCTGTCCGTCCAAAGCGCATTGTCAAATTGCAATCGGTCAAAGGTGCCCGCCGCGCCGAAATTCACCGTTGCCTCCATGCGCTCAAGCCGTTGACGGGTCAAGTCCAGCGCCGCACGCAGCACATTGGCAGCCTCTTCTTGCACCAAGACATTGTCGTAAGCCACCAGGACGGCCTGCACCGTGGATTCGACCATGAGTTCGGCATTGCCATTTGCCTGTGCCGAAAGCAGGGTCAGTTGATCTTTGGCCGCAAACATGCCGAGGCCATCGAACAAGCGCCATTGCAATTGCACACCCGGGGCCAACGAGTTGGACGACAGGGCGTAAGGCAAGAATGAAGCTGGGTTGTTGGATTGGTCATTGACATTGGTGCCCGCATTGGCCGAAAAGCCGACGGACGGCAAGGCGCCTGCCTGCCCCCACGAGTCATTCAGCTCGGCGAGTTCGACATTGGCTTGGGCCATGCGGATGCCGTAATTCCGCTCCAAGGCCATCGCAACCGCATCTTCTCGGCTCAGGGCTTGAGCTGATGCGCGGTTCGGCACCAAAGAGGCCGTCAAGGTCAATGCCCCGACGACCAGCCAAGGCGCGAAAGTGGCCAGTGGGGTGCCCGACGTGGCAACTTGCCCCGTGCTCGCTTCCTCGCGAACTGCGGGCTCCGCTTGCTCACGGGAAAGCCAATCGCCGCGCTTGACCCACACCCACGAACGGTGCAAGGGGTTGATCCACATGAGGTAAATCGGAAGCAGCACCAAGATGATGACCGTCACAAAGAGCAACCCAAACGCCACCGAAATGGCCATGGGAATCAGGAATTGTGCCTGGAAACTCTTGTTGAGCATCAGCGGTGCGAGTCCAGCGACCGTGGTCACCGAAGTGAGCAGAATGGGGCGGAAACGGCTCATGCCCGCTTCCCAAATGGCCTGTCTCACCTCCTGTCCCTCCTTGAGGTTGCTGTTGAACGCCGCCACAAACACCAAGGCGTCGTTGACGAGGATGCCGATGAGGGCAATCATGCCCAGGATGCTGAACAGGCTGATTTGGGCGCCCAGGATCCAGTGCCCGAGGCTGATGCCAATGAGTCCAAAGGGAATCAGCCCGAAGACCGCCACACCTTGCAACGGCGAGCGGAACGTCAGGATGATGATGAACAGCATGAGCGCAAAAATGAGTGGCATGACCGCCGAAATGCTGTTCTGAGACTTGGCTTGCTCGCGGTTTTGGCCTTCGTAACTGGCCCGAATCGAGGGATACTTGGCGAGGATGCCTGGCACCACGTTGGCTTGAATGTCGGCATTGGCATCCGATGCGCTGACGCCCGGGCCGGACAAATCCGCACTCACCTGCACCTCCCGCTCTCCGTACAGGCGATTGATGGCGGTGATGCCGCGTTCCTCGCGCACTTCTGCAAGCTCCTCCAAGGGCACGAGGCTCCCATCCGGGGTGCGAATGCGGTACCGCTTCAGGTCGCTCATGGAGCTGCGATCGGCGTCGTCAAGACGCACCCAAACACGAACTTCATCACGTCCACGTTGCAATCGTTGGACCTCACTCCCAAAGAAACCCTGCCGTACTTGAGACAGCAAGGAGGCCCGGGTCATGCCAAGCTGGAAGGCGCGTGGTTTGGGCTTGATTTCCAGCTCGCGCAACCCCCGCTGGTTGTTGTCGGTGACGTCTTTCAGGTCCTCGCGCTGAAGCATGGCTTGCTTCAATTCGTTCGTCGCTGCCGTCAACGCCCCCAAATCCGTGCCCAACAGCGACACTGAAACAGGTCGACCAAACGGTGAGAATGCCGCAAAACTCAGGTTCTCCGCACCGTACACGGTGCCCACGCGCTCGCGCACTTTGGCACTGATGTCGGTGGACCGAACCCCGCGTCGCTCACCATCGAGCAACTGGACATTGAGGAGTCCATTGTGCGGTGCAGGGCCAATGCGTTTGTCTACGGCGAGGATCACATCCAAGCCATCCTCCCGATCCGCCTTGAGTTCTTCATTGACCTCCCAAATTTGGGCTTCAATCGCATCGAGCTCACCCAACGTGATCTCCTCACGGGTGCCACTGACCATGGACAAATTCACGGTCAGGTTGTCCCCCTCAATGAACGGGAAGAAGGTGGTCTTCACGAGCCCGCTGCCTATCAGGCCAGGCACGGTGATGAGGAACAGCGCCACGATGGACGAAAAGGCAATCCAAGGCTGATTCAACGCGAAGCGCAAGACCGGCGCGTACATGCGGTTCTTGAGGAAGTCCATGACACGGCGCATGCCCCGTTCCACGGCATTGGGCTTGAAATCGCGCCGCAAGGCCTTGCTGTGACCCACGTGCGCCGGCAAGATGAAAGCACCCTCGACCAGGCTGAACAACAACGTGAGCATGATCACCTTGGCCATGTCGCGGAAAAAATCGCCCAATTGGCCCTCGATGAAGAAGAAGGCCGCGAACGCCACCATGGTCGTGACAATGGCTGCAAACACAGCTGGCAAGACCTCCAAGGTGCCGTCGATGGTCGCCTGCGTTCGGTTTTTGCCCATCTCATAATGCCGGTAGATGTTCTCCGCAATGACAATTCCGTCGTCTACAAGGATGCCAATCACAAGGATCATCCCAAACAAGCTGATGACGTTGATGGTCACCCCCAGCATGCCCGCGAAAATGAACATGCCTGCAAACGACACGGGAATGGCAAGCGCCACCCAAAACGCCAAGCGAATGTTCAAGAACAACGCCAACAATATGACCACAAGCAAGAACCCCACCACCCCGTTGTTGACCAACAGCTCGATGCGCTGGTTCAGGACCACGGAACGGTCGCGAATGATGTCCAACTTCAGCCCCGTGCCCACGCGTTGAGCTTGTTCGTTGTACCCTTCAATGTAACTGCGGACCAAAGCCGTCACGTCCAAGATGCTCTCTGTGGTCAAATTGTTGACCGTCACCACCACCGCGGGCGACCCGTTGTACCAATTGCGAGAAGGGTCATTCTCTGCCCACCGGTCGCTCACGACCGCCACATCGGACAAGCGCACAATGCGACCGTCCGGAAACGCCCGAACCACAATGTCTTCGATGGACTCTGCATCGTAACCACGGAATCGTCCCCGCACGATCAATTCTTCTCGTTCCGTCTTCAAGCGTCCACCCGTGGTCTCAATGTTGGCCGCGCGAATGGCTGCCCCGACTTCGGCGATGGTCATGTTCAGCTCGGTCAAGCGATCAGCCCGAATGGCCACCTCAATTTCCTCTCCGGGAAAGCCGCTCAAATTGACCTGGCTGATGCCCTCAAGGGCACGCAAGTCCTGCTCAATCCGCCGCGCCTCGCGCTTCAGCGCACGGAGGTCGTCCGCACCGGTCACCGCAAAGGTGATGGCCACCCCTTCCGATTCCTGTTTGAACACGATGGGAGGCTCCATGCCAGCCGGAAAGGATGCAATGCGGTCGACGGCGTTTTTGACGTCCTGCAAAATGTCGTCCGTCTCATTGGCATCCTGGACCGAAACCGCAATGCTACCCGCATTCTCACTGCAAACCGACTTCACCTGATCGAGCCCTGCAATCCCTTGGAGGTTCTCCTCGATTTTGGCCACGATGCCCTCCTCAATCTCCGCAGGAGAAGCACCTGGATAGACCACCTGAATCTGGATGACCTTGGATTCAATGACGGGAAAAAAGTTGCTCTTCATGGAGCCCAAACCGACCCATCCCGACACCAAAAGCGCGATCATCACCAAGTCGCCGACGAGGTTGTACTTGACGAAGTACCGAATCAATCCTTCCATGGCTCAGGGTTGTTCCAGCTCGACCAACATGCCTTCGTACGCTCCGGAAACAGGCTCCGCAACGACTTGCTCCCCTTCTTGCAATCCCCGAACCAACACGCGATCTGCGTCGCGGTGAATCACTTCGACCGGTGCCAGTGCGAGCTCGCTGCCTTTGACCACAAACACTTCATTTCCGCCGGCGCCCGTGAGCAGCACCTCGTCCAAGGCCATCACCCCAGGAATGGATTGGCCGTACACCTCCCCGCTCAGAAAACGCCCATCGCGCAGCGACTGACCAGGTTCTGCCGTGACCTCACAAAACACGCTTGCGCTTTGGGTTGTCGGATCGACCGATCCAGAAATTCGGGCCACCCGACCCCGGGCCACAACCGCGCCCTCTTCATTCCGAAGCAACACGTCATTCCCTTCTGCCAAACGGCTCAAGTGCCGTGCGTGAACAGCAGACTTCACTTCATACGTTCCTGTGCCCACCAAGGTGCCCACCGGTTGGCCCGCGCGAACCATGGAGCCTGGCTGCGCCTGGGCGCCCACAATCACACCCTCAAACGGGGCGCGTACGGTGAATTTGTCGAGGCGTGCTTCGTTTGCGCGAATGTTGTGGTACCCAGTGACGATGCCGCGGCTGGTCAAATAAAGCCGTTCCCGGTCCGTGGCCGGTTGTGGCATTTCTGGCAGTACGGCCTCCACCTCGAGGTCCTGCACGTACGACATCCACACTTCAGCCTGCGCGGGGAAATCCACTTGGATGTCTGCCAGGGCTCCGGCCAACTGCTGCAACCATTGACTTCGCTGTGCCACGAGCGACGCGCGCAATTCGGAGTCGTCCAAACGAAGCATCGCCTCGTTTGCACCGTAACTGACCCCTTCTCGAAATTCCTTGCCTCCAACAGGAAGCACCCCGTTGACCTCGCTCAACACCGTCATGCGGTTCAGTGCTTGGACACGGCCTTCAACCTGCACACTGGGCGCCAACGTGTCCACCTCCGCCGTCACCGTTTTGACCAATCGTGCACTCGCGCTTCGCGGTTTCACGGGGGGTGTCCCCTTCATGCCAATCAAGGCGTTCATGACCATCACACCGAAGGCCAAAATGGCCAATCCGGCAAGGGCGCGTAACAACGTTTTCTTCATGAGGGTGAGGCGCTAAAGCGGTTTCAAAAAATTCGACGCAAAGTACGTCCGAGACATCCTGGCATTTCGGTATGAACTCCAGGATTCAAGGCTCAAAATGTGATTTTTTCGTAATCAAACTCCGATTCCCATCTCGAACGTTGGCATCACAACAACCATGACGCCGAGTTGTTGCTTGGTCGACATATACCTGAACGACCTCGATTTGGCCCTTTAGAAGTTGTCAAGGTCCACAGGGCGCATCACGCCGAACCACTTTCGGACGGCTTGACCGACGCCTGGGACGTCAATGTGGATGATGTAGACGCCACCTGC
>CBFHRO010000030.1:0-24781 GCA_965658245.1 uncultured Flavobacteriales bacterium | reverse complement strand
TGGTGCCATGACCGAACCCAACGCCCCAAAGTCGCCGAGAACCTTTCAATCCCTGCTTGTCACGGGAGGGGCCGGATTCATTGGTTCGCATGTGATCCGCCGACTGCTGCGCACCCAGCCGCAAACGCGCATTGTGAACCTTGATGCGCTCACCTACGCGGGGAACCTCGCCAACCTGGCGGACGTCGAAGCACATGAGCATTACACCTTCGTCAAGGGCGACATCCAAGATGCCGATTTGCTCACCGCACTCTTCGCGGAGCATGCCTTTGACGGGGTGATTCACTTGGCGGCAGAAAGCCACGTGGACCGGAGCATCACCAATCCTTTGGCCTTTTTGGAGACCAACATCTTGGGTACAGCGACGTTGCTCAATGTGGCCAAACAATCTTGGACGGAACGCGGATGCATGGACGAGGCCCTGTTTTACCACGTCAGCACCGACGAGGTCTACGGCTCGCTTGGACAGGAGGGGTTGTTTTCAGAGACCACGCCATACGACCCGCGTTCGCCCTACAGCGCGTCCAAGGCGTCGAGCGACCATGTGGTTCGGGCTTACCACCACACGTATGGCATGCCGATTGTCATTTCAAACTGCTCCAACAACTACGGTTCGCATCAATTCCCAGAGAAGCTCATCCCGTTGATGATCCGCAACATCGTCGACGAACGCCCCCTGCCGGTGTATGGTCAGGGAATCAACGTGCGTGATTGGTTGTGGGTGGAGGACCATGCGTCCGCCATTGACGCCATTTTGACCGAAGGATGGGTGGGCGACACCTACAACATCGGTGGATTGAACGAATGGCGCAACATCGACCTCGTCCACAAACTCATCGAACTTGTGGATGCACGTTTGAACCGACCTGAAGGCACGTCGAAGGCCCTCATCACCTTTGTAAAAGACCGTGCGGGGCATGATTTGAGGTACGCCATCGACGCCTCGCACTTGGAGGCGCGAATCGGCTGGAAACCCAGCGTCACATTCGACGAGGGGTTGGCCAACACCGTCGATTGGTACCTCCAAAACCAAGCATGGATGGAGGAGGTGACGTCGGGCGACTACCAGCAGTATTACGCCCAGCATTACGCCAACCGCGGATGAAGTGGTCCTGGCCTTGGCGTCGGGAGACCCCGGCTTCGGTGAAATTCAGTGAACTGGGTTGGGACGTGCACAGCCACCTCGTGCCAGGTGTGGACGATGGTGCACCAGATGTGGATGCCGCCTTGGAAATGGTGCGGCACATGGTGTCTTTGGGCTACCGCGGCATGGTGCTGACGCCGCACATCATAAGCGACTTGTACCCCAACTCGCCCGACACCCTTCGCGGGCCCTTTCAGACCTTGGTCGACGCGGTGCGCGATGCCCGCATCCCCATGGAGCTGCGCCTTGCCGCGGAATATTTGATGGATGCGGACATGCTCCGTACACTGAAAGAAGGCGAGCCGATGACGTTTTCGTGCGACGATGGCCAGCGCATGCATGCGGTGATGTTGATGGAATTTGGGTTTCATCACGCTCCGGAAGAGGCCCTGGTGAAGGACGCCCTCTTCGAAGCCCAAACCCGCGGCATCACCCCCCTCCTTGCCCACTGCGAGCGCTATCCCTACCTGCACAGGGACACCTCACTGCTCGATTTGTGGCACGAACGCGGAGGGTGGATGGCTGTGAACGCCGCTTCCCTGGCCGGTGCGTACGGTCCCGAGACCCGAAACATGGCCAAGGAATGCATGGAACGAGGATGGGTTTCCTTCGTGTGTTCAGACGCGCATGGCAAGCGTCACGTTCGCGCCCTTGAATCGTTGGGGAATTCGCGCACCGTGGCGCGCTGGATGGCGGCTGGACAAAGCCTGCACGGCGGGCTGGGTTGACGGATCGGGGTCAGCCGACCGGCGCGAGGTGCACGGTCAGGCCGTCGAGGTCGTCGGCCAAGTGGATTTGGCACCCCAAACGGCTTTCCTCCGTCACGTGGAACGCCTCGTCGAGCATGTCTTCCTCGTCGTCCGACTTCTCAGGCAAGGCGTGGTCGGTCTTCACGTACATGTGGCACGACGCGCACATCGCCATGCCTCCGCAGGTTCCCTCCACCGGCAACTCGGCGCTCTTGCAAAGCTCCATCATGTTCATGCCCATGTCCGTGGGGGCATCCAGCTCGTGGGAGGTTCCTTCTCGGTCAATGACCGTGACTTTGATCATGCTCATGGCGCGTCGTTTGACGTGAAGGTACGTTCAATCAGAATCCGCTGACGCCGTTCACCGTGGTGTATTTGAGCACCAGGTTTTTGTCCGGGTAGATGCGCTTGAACGCGCTCTGCACCATCAAGGTGGCCTCGTGGAATCCGCACAAAATGAGCTTCAATTTTCCCGGATAAGTGTTGATGTCGCCAATGGCGTAGATGCCGGGCACGTTGGTGCTGTAATCGAAGGTGTCGACCTCCACCGCATTTTTGGTGATGTTCAAGTTCCAGTCGGCGATGGGGCCCAACTTGGGGCTCAACCCAAACAGCGGCACCCAGTGGTCCGTGTCAAGGGTCATCTCTCCTTGTTGCTTGTGGTTCACCTTGAGCGTTTGCAGGTGGTCGTTCCCGTCGACCCCCACCACCTCGGCGTTGGTCAACAACTTGATCTTGCCCTGCTCGGCGAGGTCCATGACCTTTTGGACGCTGTCAAGGTGACCGCGGAAGCCCTCACGTCGGTGCACCAAGGTCACTTCGCTGGCGACGCCGTCGGCGAGGAAAATGGTCCAGTCCAAGGCGCTGTCGCCGCCCCCGCTGATCACCACCTTCTTGTCTCGGTAGAACTCGGGGTCCTTGATGATGTACTCCACCCCCTTGTCCTCGAAGTTGGCGAGGTTCTCGATGGGCGGCTTGCGGGGCTCGAAGCAGCCCAAACCGCCGGCGATCGCAATGATGGGCGCGCGGTGCTTGGTGCCGCGGTTGGTCGTCAAGATGAACTGATCCTCGTCGTCCTTCTCAATGGTCTCGGCGCGCTCCCCAAGGGTAAACCCGGGCTGAAATGGCTCTGCCTGCTCCATCAAACGGTCCACCAACTCTCCGGCCAAAATGGACGGGTAGGCTGGGATGTCGTAAATGGGCTTTTTGGGATAAATCTCTGCGCACTGTCCGCCCGGCTGAGGCAAGGCGTCAATGAGGTGGCAACGAAGCTTGAGAAGGCCGGCTTCAAACACGGTAAACAAGCCGCAGGGGCCAGCTCCGATGATCAGGATGTCTGTTTGGATCATGATGGCGTCAAAGGTACAGAGGCAACAAGGGAGCATGCCTCGTGTTCAATCTCTGTTCTCCCATTCACATGGTGGGTAAACGAGGGTGGCTGAGGGCCAACGTCAACCGAGGTTGATGGCCTCAATGGCCGTCACTTCGGGGGCCGCTTTTTTCAGCGCAGACTCCACCCCGCCTTTCAATGTCATGTTGATCATGGAGCAATCGGCACAGGCCCCCATCAGCTCGATGCGCACCACGAGGTCGTCCGTGATCTCCACCAAGCGAATGTCTCCGCCGTCCGCTTCGAGGTAGGGACGGAGTTCATCCAAGGTGGACTGAATGCGCTGCTGCAGGTCGGGGGTGGCCATGAATCAAACGTCTTTGCCGAGTTGTTTCAGCAAGTTAGCGACCACAGCCCGAAACGCGGCCGCCGCGTCGCCGCTGGTTTGGAGTGCTGCCGGCCGGCCGGCGTCACCCGCCTCGCGGATGGTTTGGAGGAGGGGCAATTCTCCGAGGAAAGGGGCATCGAGGCTATCCGCCAAGCGCTTGACGCCATCCCGCCCAAAGATGTGGTACTTCTTCTCCGGCATGTCGTCCGGGACGAAGTAGGCCATGTTCTCGACCATGCCCAGCACCGGCACCTTCAGTTCTTCGAGGCGGAACATGCCGACACCTTTCCGGGCGTCGGCGAGGGCCACGTCCTGCGGCGTGCTCACAATGACGGCACCGGACAGCGGGATCTGCTGAACCAGCGACAGGTGAATGTCTCCCGTTCCCGGGGGCAAGTCCACAATCATGAAGTCAAGGGCGCCCCAATTGGCATCGGTGAACAGCTGGTTCAGCGCGCGGCTGGCCATCGGGCCCCGCCACACAATCGCTTGGTCCTGGTCTGCGAAAAACCCAATCGACAGCACCTTGACGCCATACTGTACGATGGGCTCAATCTTCGTTTTGCCATCGATCTCGACGGGTTGGGGTTTTTCGTGGGCCACGTCAAACATGGTCGGCACGCTCGGGCCGTGAATGTCGGCGTCGACAAGCCCGACCTTGTAGCCGAGTTGGGCGAGTGCAACGGCGAGGTTGGACGACACCGTGCTCTTGCCCACGCCGCCCTTGCCAGACGCGACCGCAATCACGTGCTGCACGCCAGGCAAAACCTTGCGGGTGTCAAGGGTCCGTTCCTCCTTTTTGAGGGGCACGACCTCCACCTTGCACTCCACGGGCTTGCCAAACGCCCGCTCCAGCGCAAACTCCACGGCCTCCTGCATGCGTTTGCGCGCGTGCATGGCCGGATTGCTGGATTTCACTTGGAGGGTCAACCCTTCGCCGTGTGCACCGGCTTCGCCAGACAGCTCCACCAATTCCAGGGCCACAATGTCCTTGCCCAATTCCGGTTCCACCACCCCGCGAAGGGCGTCGAGGATCGCGTCGTTTGTCCAGTTGCTCATTGGAGTCAAAGTTCGGTCATGGGGTCCCAAAATCGCGCCCCAAAGTCCACCACTGTCTCGTTCTCAACCACCACGCCTTCCGCCATCAATTGCGCGGCCATGGGTTGGTCCGACGGAAAATGAATGGCGCCGGTCAGCATGCCATGGCGGTTCACCACACGGTGCGCAGGAACCGAAGGATGTGCGCCAAAGCTTTTGTTGAGCACCCACCCCACCCGACGGCTTGCCTGGGCCGTCCCCAGCACCTTGGCAATCGCACCATACGACGTCACACGGCCTTCAGGAATGGCGCGCACCACATCGTACACGTCTTGCTCAAACGAACGCTCGTCGTGGGTGTCCTTCACAATGCAGGCGGAACGATTTCCATGAAGTGGATGTTCTTGCCCTCTTCCAACCACCGCTGTTCGTAATACGTCTTGATTTGTAGGGCCTCGCGCAGGTCTGCATCGACGGTGTCCAAAAACCCGCCATACACATCGTCTGAATCGTGAAGAAACGGATACCCGGCCGCCTGGTAGTCCTCCTTGGACAAGGCGTAAAGGAGCTTGCTGTCCGACTTGACTTTCACAGAGCCCCCAGGCGCCAGAAACTTGCGGTAGCGTTCAATGAACTTCCCGGAAGTGATGCGCTTGGTGCCCTTCTCGTCCTTGGGCTGAGGGTCGCTGAAGGTGAGCCAAATGTCCGCCACCTCGCCCGGCCCAAAGAACTGATCAATGAACTCGATGCGGGTGCGCAAGAACGCCACGTTGCTCAAGCCGTCTTGGTTGGCGGTTTTGGCCCCTCGCCAGAAGCGATGCCCCTTGATGTCCACCCCAACGAAATTGCGGTTGGGCCATTTGCGGGCCAACCCCACCGTGTATTCTCCTTTGCCGCAGCCCAATTCCAGCGTGATGGGGTTGTCGTTGCCAAACACCTCTTCATGCCATTTCCCGCGGTACGGATGGTCCGCGCCTTTCACTGCTTCTTGGAGGTCCGGCTCAAAGACGTTGTCCATCTCGGCGTTCTCCTCCCATTTCCAAAGTTTGCCTTTGCCCATGGTCGCTGAATTGCTGCGAAATTAGGAACTTCATGGCCGATGGCGAGCCCAAGTCGACCCCAACTCCTCGTGACCGTGCTCGATTGGGGCATGGGGCACGCGACGCGCACGTGGCCGCTCATCGAGCATGCTCTCGGGGAAGGGTGGCATGTGCACGTCGCGTCCAAAGGCACGGCCCTGGCTTGGTTGCAATCCCGCGCCGCCCAGCATCCCCACATCTCCTTCCATGTCAAGCCTGGCCTTGAAATCAAGTACGCCAAGCGAGGCAATTTTTGGCGCATCGCGCGGCAGATGCCTGCCTTTTGGGCCTACGTCGAAAAGGAACGCGCTTGGACGAGAAACATGGCAAAGACCCATGGCATTCAAGCGACCTTCTCGGACAATTGCTACGGATGTGCGGTCCCTGGAGTCCCGTCCGTGCTCATGTCCCATCAACTGCAAATCCCCACACCCACCTTGCTCGAACGACCCGCGAGGAAAGTGGTTGAACGGTGGGCACGGGCATTCGACGAAGTTTGGGTTCCTGACTTGACCCCGGGCGAAACGTCATTGAGTGGCGCCCTTGCCGATGCACAAATCCACCCACGCACCCATTGCATCGGCGTCCTGAGCCGGCTTGCCAAGCACAAGCAACCCAACCCACCCACGACCTGGGCCAAGGTTGGGATGGTCAGCGGCGTGGAGCCGCATCGCTCGCTGATGGAAGCGGCCCTGCGCACTTGGATGGCGGATGCCGAGGGGCCTTGCCTGATCATTGCGGGACAGCCCCGCGGAGGGACGCGCGTGGACGGTCACATCACGACGTGGTGCGACCCCACGGATGCCGAACTCGCCTCGGCGTTGCAAGGTGCCGGAACGGTCGTGTGCCGAAGCGGCTACAGCTCGCAACTTGACCTGGCCGCATTGGACGTCCAAGCCATCCTCATCCCCACGCCGGGACAACCAGAACAGGCGCTGCTGGGCAAGCTGTGGTCGGAACGATTTGGGTTTGTGTGTTTGACCCAACGGCAATTGGAAACAGGCGAACTGCCCTCGCAAGCGACCGGCAGCCTGCCCGAATTGAAACCCAACGTCCGCGCCTTTGAGGCCCTTTCCACATGGCTGCATGAAGCGACAGCCCAACCTGCCTAAATTCGTGGGATGACCGAGGCCAATCCCTTCTCCGACGACGACGTGCGGTTCATGCGCCTGGCGCTGCAAGAAGCCCAACGTGCCGCAGAACTCGACGAGGTGCCCGTGGGTGCGGTCATTGTGGCCCATGGACAGGTCATCGCCCGGGCCCACAACCTGTGTGAGCAATTGAGGGATTTCACGGCGCATGCCGAAATGCAAGCCTTCACTTCTGCCTCCGAGTATTTGGGCGGCAAGTTCCTCGACAAATGCACGCTCTACGTCACCCTTGAGCCCTGCCCGATGTGCGCAGGTGCCGCGTTTTGGACCCGCATTGGCCGGGTCGTGTATGGCGCCAAGGACGAGAAGCGAGGGCATTCCAAATTTGACGGTCCGCTGACCATGCTCCACCCCAAAACCACCTGCCAAGGTGGGCTTCTTGCAGACGAGGCTGCGGCCTTGCTCACCACCTTCTTCCGGGCCAAGCGATCCTCCTGAGTCCCACATCCCGAGTCGGCCCGTACCTTTGCGGCATGCTCGAGTTGACCAAAGACTTCCTCGACGCGCTTCGAATCCAAATTGAAGCGGGACGAGACGTGGAACTCGCCGCCACTGTAGGCGAGCTCCACCCGAAGGACGTGGCGGACATTTTCGACGCGCTGAAGCGGGAAGAAATCCTGTACCTCTATCGTTTGCTGGACTCCGAGCTCAAGTCCGAAGTCATCGCTGAGCTCGAGGAAGACGTGCGTGAAGAGCTGCTCACTTCTCTCAGTTCAAAAGAGATTGCAGAGGACGTCATCGAAGGGTTGGATTCCGACGACGCGGCGGACGCCTTGGCAGATTTGCCGGAGGCCAAAGTCGAGGAGGCCATGCGCATGGTTGACGACGTCGAATCAGCATCGGAGGTCCTCGAATTGCTGAGCTACGAAGAGGGCACTGCAGGTGCCTTGATGGCTGTGGAAATGGTCAAGGTCGAGGAAGACTGGACTGTGGCGCGTGCCATCCGGGAAATCCGATCGCAAGCCTCCGACGTCGAGAACATCTACACCATCTACATGGTGGACGACCAAGGTCGCCTGAATGGGCGTTTGTCCCTCAAGAGCCTCCTTTTGAATGCGTCCTCCGCACGGTCGATCCTGAAGGACCTGAAAGACGACGACGACCTGGTGACTGTCGGCCCCAATGAGAGCGAAGAAGTGGTTGTCAAACTGATGGAGCGCTACGACATCGTCGCCCTTCCCGTCATCGACGACGACGGCGTGCTGCTCGGCCGCATCACCATTGACGATGCCGTCGACGTGTTGATCGAAGACGCCGAGCGCGACTACCAATTGGCATCCGGGATTTCAGAAGACGTCGAAGGCAAAGACAGCATTTGGGCCCTCACGCGGGCGCGCCTTCCATGGTTGCTCATCGGCTTGGGCGGCGGCGTCGGTGGCGCCTACGTCATTGGCGCCTTCGACATCGAAAGCAACCCCGAACTCGCCTTGTTCATCCCGCTCATCGCGGCCATGGGCGGCAACGTCGGCGTGCAGTCCTCGGCCATTGTCGTGCAAGGGTTGGCCTCGGCCAACGTCAACATGGGCAATCTGGTGTCCCGCCTCGCCAAAGAACTGAGCGTGGGTCTGGTGAACGGATTGATTTGCTCTGCCGTCATCTTCTTGACGAGTCTTCTCCTTGGCTTTGGATGGATGCTCAGCACCACGGTGTCCGCCTCTCTGCTCTGTGTCATCGTGTTTGCCGCCTTGTTTGGCGCCTTTGTGCCGCTCATGTTGGACAAGCGCAACATCGACCCTGCCCTGGCAACAGGCCCCTTCATCACGACGGCGAATGACATCATGGGGCTCATCATTTATTTCAGCATCGGCTCGCTCGTCGCGACCCTCATGGCTTGACGGTGAAGGGTTTGAAGCACGTTTGGTTTTTGGATGTGGTGCACGAGGCCTTGTGGGAGGCCCTCGAAACCGCTGGCATGACGTGTCATGACGCCACCAATGTTTCGCGCGAAGCCCTCATTTCTGGAGCGCTCGGTCCTGTGCATGGACTGGTCTTGCGAAGCCGCATTCGCATCGATGCCGAAGTGCTGCGTGCCCTCCCTGACCTTCAATGGATTGCCCGAAGTGGTTCGGGCTTGGAGAACATCGATTTGACCACGGCCGCTCAACTCGGCATCGCCGTGCACAGCAGCCCGGAGGGCAACCGCGACGCGGTCGGCGAACACTGCACTGCCATGCTCCTGAGCACCTTGCACAAATTGCCCAGCGGAGATGCCTCCATTCGCCAGCACCAATGGTTGCGCGAAGCCCATCGCGGCCGAGAACTCAAGTCCATGACGGTCGGCATTGTGGGATACGGCCACATGGGCAGTGCCTTCGCCGAGCGGTTGTCGGGATTTGGCTGTCAGGTCTTGGCGTACGACAAGTACAAGGACGGCTGGGGAGAGAGGCCGACCGCGCCGAGACCACTCCCCCACGTCGCGCCTGTGGGTTGGGATGCATTCTGTCAAGAAGTCGACGTGGTGAGCCTTCACCTCCCTTGGACAACCGAAACCAAAGGCATTGTGGACGATGCGTGGCTCGCGCAATTCGACAAGCCCATCCTCCTCCTCAACACAGCCCGGGGCCCCATTGTCCAAACCAAGGCCTTGCTCTCCGCGTTGGACGACGGACGTGTGACAGCGGCATGCCTGGACGTGTTGGAGTTTGAGGGACGCTCACTCGAGGCCCTGGATGGCCTCGCGGACGGAGAGATGCGCGCGGCCTTTGAGCAGCTTCTCTCCCACCCCCGCGTCTTGCTGAGTCCCCACGTGGCCGGATGGACCGTGGAGAGCTACGTGAAGCTGAGCACGGTGTTGGCCGACAAGATTTTGGACCGGTTCTGACTCCCCGTTTTTGCAAACAGGCGAACCACGCGCACCTCAGCCGCCCGGCACAAAAAAAAAGCCCCGGCAGATGCCGAGGCTTTTCAATGAGGTTGTCGAATGGTTTACTGATCGCTTCCCGTGCGCTGACGGCTCGACGCCGAGTACAGCACCTTCAAGGCCGAGGCCTTGCGAAGCTCCTGCTTCACCTCCGTGACCACACCCATCTTGGTGTCTTGGTCCACTTTGAGGGACACCCACATCTTGCTTTGCTCCGCTTCGGCAAGGGTGGTGCGCTCCTTGGCGATCCATTCCTGGATCACCGCAGAGTTGGAGAATTGATCGTTCAATTGAACCACAGGCTCCGTGCCGTAACGCTTGTCCATGGGAGGACCAATGTTGACGTAACGAATCAAGTGCTTCTTCTCAATCTTGTAGAGCTCGGAAGCCTCTGGACGAATCACCCGCACCTTCTCCTCTTCCGTCCGCAACACCGTTGCGACCATGAAGAAGAAGAGCAGCATGAACACGATGTCCGGAAGGGATGCCGTCGAGATGGCCCCCATTTCACGCTTGCCTCCTTTGCGAAACTTTCCCATGTCAGTAGTAGTTGGCGCTTGCGTCGCGTGGCTCCGCTTCAGAAATCCGTTGCGGGTACACAGCACGAACGGCGGTGATTTTCTCGAGCGTCTTGGAGTCCTCCTTGTTGCGGTCGTAGATGTCCTCCATTTGGCTGTACAACATGCCAAACTTCTCCAACGCCAATTCGTCGCGCAACTCGTTCACCGCAGACTGAAGCTCGTTCTGGACCTGCAGGTACGTGTTGTACGTGGTGTTGTTGTCGTTTTGCATGGAGATCAGTGCCGACGACGGGAGCTGCTTGTAATCGCCCCCCAACAATTCAATGGTGGTGAGCTTCTCGCGCCATCCGTCAAGCACTTTGCCAAACGCGTCTTTCTTTTTGTCGGTGTCCGCAGCGGCCACAAATTGCTCGTACTCGGCAATGCGCTGCTTCACGTCGGCCTTCCGGACCCACTCGCGTTCGGGGAACGCGGCGTTGGTCTTGCCGTTGGCGCCGGTGATCATCTCCACTTCGCGGTTGCGGCCGATGGTTTTGGCGCCTACGTTGTGTGACATCACCCCGTCGCCCGTGGCAATGAGGAAGTTCTTCGCTTTGTCCTTCAATTGGTCCAAGTCCAGGGGCTCCCCTTCCACCAAAAGCTGGTCGAGGAAGTTCACCTTCACGTTGAAGACGTTTTGCTCCTTGGCTTGCGGCACGTCAATGTCTGGCGGAACCGGCGGCGGAAGCTGTCGCTTGATGCCCTCGTCTGAATCGATGGTGGTGGTCACCAACCAAAAGATGAGAAGCAAAAACGCGATGTCCGCCATCGAGCCTGCATTGATTTCTTGCAATTCGCGGCGTGCCATGGACCTTACTTGATTGCTTTGTTGACTTCAGCCACCACAATCGAACCGAGGGCCACGAGGCCGAGCAAGTACACGAAGTACATGCCGCCGCCCGCGAACAAGCTCTCGCCTTCCGTCACGGTGATGCCGCTGGCTTCGTACGCACGGAGGACCGTGGAATCAGCCAAGGCGTAGAAGCTCACCAAACCCAAAACAGCAAAGCCGGCGATGCCGATGAGGGTGCCCATTTTGGCCTTCAGGTTGGTGGCGAAGAAGTACAGTCCAAACAACACAGCTGCCGCACCGCATGCGATGCCCACTGCATAAATGATGTAGAAGAGGTTGTCGAGGAGCGCGCCGTAGCGTTCCTGACCCTCCACGAAGGTCTCGTCTGCTCCACTCTTGGAAGTGATCATGATGCAGAGCAAGGCTCCGGCAACGATGACCAACATCCGCACAGCGGACAGGACCGTTTTGATGGTCTTGTCTCCCATGGTGCAGATTATTTTCCTTCGAGGTTGCGCTTGTACAACAAGTCCACGAGGTCCATGCTGGCCTCTTCCATGTCGAGCACGATGCTGTCGATCTTGGACAGGATGTAGTTGTAGAAGATTTGGAGAATGATGGCCACGATCAAACCAGAGACGGTTGTGATCAATGCCACCTTAATGCCACCTGCCACGATGGATGCGTTGATGGTGTTGGCTTCGGCGATTTTGTCGAAGGCCGAGATCATCCCGATCACCGTACCCATGAAGCCCAACATCGGAGCCAAGGCGATGAACAAGCTGATCCAGCTCAAGCCGCGCTCGAGCTTGGACATCTCCACGCTGCCGTAGTCCTCAATGGCCTTGGCCACTTCTTCGTAGCTGCCAGAGCTACGGTCGAGTCCTTGGTAGAAGATGGACGCCACAGGACCGCGGGTGTCGCGGCACACTTCTTTGGCCGCATCCACACCCTTGCCGAGCGCACCTTCAATGCCTTCGAGCAACTTGCCGGTGTTGGTGGTGGCCATGTTGAGGTAAATGATGCGTTCGATGCTCAACGCGAGGCCGAGGATCAAACAAATCAACACGAACGCCATGAAGGTCGCACCCCCTTCGATGAAGTACTTCTTGACGGTTTGGTGGAAGCTCAACACTTCACGTGTTTCCACGGGCTCAGCGGCAGCGGGTTCCTCCACTGCAACGGGTGCAGCAGCAGAATCAACGGCAGCGGAGTCGGTTTCCGCAGACATGGTGTCCACAACCATCTCAGTGGCTGCGTCTTCTTGTGCCATCGCAACTTGTGGAGCTGCGAACATCACGAGCCCTGCAATTGCGAGGAGGGCGAACAAATTCTTCATGACGAATTGAAGTTGAAAAATGAATAATTGTTGCGGAGAGACAGGGATTCGAACCCTGGAGGGGTTGCCCCCAACACGCTTTCCAGGCGTGCGCCTTAAGCCGCTCGGCCACCTCTCCATTCCCCGTTGGGAATGTGTGCCTTCATGCGTCAGTCCAAAAGCCATGCCATGAACCGCCCACACTTGGGCGCCGCAAATTACCCAAGAATCCACGACTCCCGCAAAAGAAATGTGCCGATGTCGCAGAGAGAGGCAAAAAAGAACCTCTGTGCGACTCAAGTCGCTTCCAATCCGGCTGCGCCCGCGGGACCATGTGCCTGACTCGGCACCGAACGATGCGGGGTGA
Organism: uncultured Flavobacteriales bacterium; assembly: GCA_965658245.1. Lineage (GTDB taxonomy): Bacteria > Bacteroidota > Bacteroidia > Flavobacteriales_D > Sanyastnellaceae > UBA11663. The sequence continues at coordinate 12,004 of CBFHRO010000030.1, read as the reverse complement.
GCTCCCCGCGCAAATTGGAGGTCATCATGTCGCGGATGCGCTCGGGATCGTCCGTTTGCGCGAGGATGTGCATGAGCTTGGTCAGGGCTGCTTCCGTGGTCATGTCGCGGCCGGGGATGACACCGCATCCCGCCAGCATGTGGCTTGTGGCGTAGAGTTCAGGATGAACGCCACCGTGGCCACATTGCGTGACATTGACCATGGTCACCCCGCGGTCCCCTGCTTCTCGCAACAGGTCGCGCAAGACCTGCGAGGTGGGGGCGTTTCCGCTTCCAAACGTTGCGAGCACCACCCCTCGAAGATCCTCCCATTCCAACGTTCGGCGCAATCCTTCCATGGGCATCCCGGGAAACAAGGGAATCCATGCGACTTCCGTGCGCATGCCGACATGCAATTGTGGCTGAATCTGCGGGTCTGGGCGCCAAAGGGACGCGATGTTGACTTGAAACTCCACCCCCGCCTCCACAAGTGGAGGGTGGTTGGGACTGATGAGGGCTTGCAAACTTTGGGCGCTTTCCTTGTGGGTGCGGTTGCCGCGAAACAGGTGGTTGCCAAAGTAGACGGCCACTTCCTGAATGGTGGACTCGCCATTGGTCTCATCTGCCGCGAGCATGACGGCACTCAACAGGTTCTCTCGGCCGTCTGTTCGGGGAATGCCGATGGGCAGTTGGGACCCGGTCAAAATCACGGGCTTGCGCAGCCCCTCCAGCATGAAGCTCAAGGCCGAGGCGGTGTAGGCCATGGTGTCGGTGCCATGAAGCACCACAAACCCATCAAACCGATCCATGCACTCCATGACCGTCGACGCGATGCTGCGCCAATGCCGCGGCGCCACGTCGCTGCTGTCAATGGGCGTGTCAAAAGACACCGCTTCCACGCGAATGCCCGCATGGTCCAATTCAGGCACGTGCTTGGACACCTGACTGAAGTCCAAGGGCACCAAGGCGGCACTGACTTTGTCTCGCACCATGCCCACCGTGCCACCGGTGTAAATGACGAGGATGGACTTCATGTCGTGCAGTTGTGTCATGATGTCTTGGGGACGTCCAAATGAAACAACCTCACTGCATTTTCGGTCGTCACACGCGCCACCTCATCCACCGAGACGCCCACCAGTTCAGCAACACGCTGCGCCACCAAGGCAGTGTAGCTCGACTCGTTGCGCTTGCCTCGGTGAGGCACAGGCGAGAGGTAGGGACTGTCGGTCTCCAACACGATCCGTTCAAGCGGCACGTGCGGAAGCACCTTGTCCAGTCCGCCATTCTTGTAGGTGGACACCCCGCCGATGCCCAGCATCCAGCCAGGATACGACAGGGCATGGTTGGCCTCTTCAAGCCCGCCCGTAAAACAGTGCACCACGCCGGTCAATCGGTCGTCCATCTCGGCGTCCAACACTTCGAACAACTCCTCAAACGCTTTGCGAACATGAATGACGACGGGGAGGCGACGCTGTTTGGCCCAATCCAATTGAATTCGAAGCGCCTCTCGCTGAATGTCCAACGTCGAGGTGTCCCAGTGCAAGTCCAAGCCGATTTCACCCACCGCCACCCACGGCGACCCCGACATGGGCGCGTTCAATGCCGCCTCAATCGTTTGGAGCTCGGCCTCCCACCCCTCTTGCACATGGCAAGGATGAAGTCCCATCATGCCCCGACAGCGGTTGGGCCATCGGACCATCATGTCCTGGACGCGCGGGATGCTTTCCACGTCGATGTTGGGCAGCAACAGCAAATCCACCCCTGCCTCGGCGCATCGCGCCATGGCTGCATCACGGTCGCCATCGAAGGCGGGCTGGTACAAATGGGTGTGGGTGTCGACCAAAAACATGACACTGCGAAGATAGGTGGAGGGCTACCTTTGAGACGTGGCTGATTCCCTCAACTCCACCCCGCGCGCGCCGCGGATTCTCATTGCGCGATTCAGTGCCCTTGGCGACATCGTCATGATGCAGCCTGTGGTGACTGCGCTGCGGACGGCGTACGGCAAGGATGCCGTGGTGGACCTTGTGTGCATGGCGCGATGCCGGCAGGCCGCCGAATTGCTTTCAGGAATCGATTTGGTGCACACTGTGGCGCAAGGAACTGGGGAAGTGCTGGACGCGTTGCGCGAACGGGAATTCGACTACCTCCTCGACCTGCACGGAACGGTGCGCTCGAGGTCGCTGGCCCGCAGTTTGGACGTCCTCACCTTTTCCGTTGACAAACAAGCGTGGAACCGCTGGCGCCTCATCCGAGGCTGGCGTGATCTTGCGGTGACGCCCTTTGTCGAACGATGCTTTGAGGTGCTTCGACCTTTTGGCCTCAACGCCCCTCGGTCCGAGTCGTGGGGACCTGATGCATGGGGCGCATTGCGTCCCTGCAAAGCCATCGAGGACACTGCGCCTGCAGACCTCGTGATCAGCTTGGGATCCTCTCATCCCGGCAAACACCTTTCAAACGCCGTGATTGAAGCCGCGTTGCAAGCCTCCCTGCATGTCCGTGTCGTGCTTGTGGGCGGAGAAGCCGAGCGCGTCCGGGCGGAAGAACTGGCGGCACAGCATCCCCACGCAAGTGCTGTGTCTGGGGGTTGGGATTTGGGCCAAACCGCCCACGCCATCTCCCACGCCCGCGCCGTGGTCACCGGCGACACGGTGACCATGCACTTGGCCGCCGCCTCGGGCCGACCCACCGCCGCGGTGTGGGGATGCACCCGTCCTTCCCTGGGCCTTTCCGGATGGCGCCCCCATCCCGACAGCATCGACGTGATGCCTGATGTCGCTGCGCCACACAGGCCATGTTCCAAGCACGGCGCAACGTGCAAACACACCCGCTCTGAGGATCCCTTTCACCCCGACCGGTGCAGCCAGCAAGTCGACCCCACCTCGATCACCACATGGCTCGGGCGCATGCTCGTCTGATGTCTGTGCGTCAGTCGAAAAGTGCTTTCAACTCGGTCGCGTCCTCCGGCTTCAATTTCCCGGCCAAAATCAACCGCAACTGACGTCGACGCAAGGCGCCATCAAATCGGGCGCGTTCGAGGTCGGTTTGGGGTTCAATGGCTGGCACGGAAATCGGACCGCCCAATTGGTCCACGGCCACAAACGTGTAATACGCCTCGTTGCAGCGGCAGCGCTCGCCTGTCGTGGCATTCTCCACGAACACTTCAAGGTAGACCTCCATGGACGAATTGAACGCCCGCGTGACTTGAGATTCAATGATGACCACATCTCCCAGCTTGATTGGCTGGTCAAACGAGACATTGTTCACCGCAGCCGTCACCACCACACGCCGGCAATGGCGGTTGGCGCTCACGGCCGCCGCGATGTCCATCCAATGCAGCAAATTTCCGCCCATCAAATTGCCGAGCGTGTTGGTGTCGTTGGGCAGCACGATGCGCACGGTGGAACTGAATGTGTCTTGTGGATGGCGAACTTGGGTCATGTGGTCGATGTTTGTCCTGTAGATGCTTTGTGCATCGCAACGCTTTGCAAATGTCGTACACCCTCCTCAAGGCCCTGCACATCATCTTTGTCGTGACGTGGTTCGCGGGCCTCTTCTACATGTTCCGGTTGTTTGTCTATCACCGCGAGGCGCAAGACCAAACCCCCGGCCCCGTCCGGGATGCCCTCATCGCCCAATTTCGCATCATGGAGCGCCGGCTCTGGTTCGCCATCACGTGGCCTTCTTCGATCCTCGCCGTGACCTTTGGCATCGGCATGCTGTACCACATCCCCGGCTACCTCGCCCAGCCTTGGCTCCATGTCAAACTGGGATTTGTGGCCCTGTTGCTGGTCTATCAAGGAGTGGGGCATCGCATTTGGGCCACGTTGCGCCACGAAGACGCACCATGGTCCTCCACGGCCTACAGACTGCTCAACGAAGTGCCCACGGTCATCCTCATCGCCGCGGTGTTTCTCGTGGTGTACAAAGACAGTGTCTCTTGGCTCGGAGGCGTCGCCGGCATCTTGGGGGTGGCGGTGGCCTTGACGGTGGCAGTGAGGCTTTACAAAAAGGTGCGCGACCGGAGTTGACCCCTGCCGTTCCTGGATCCCTGCAAAAAACAAGGGTACCCTTCCAAGGGTGCCCTTCTCCTTTTCAAACAGATCCGCGGGACGAAGCCCGCTTCTCCGCAGTGTTTCTTGTTTGGTGGACCACCAAAACTTTCTTCGAGGTCGGGAAGTTTTTGGCCGTCACATGCAACTGGCACATGCCTGCATCAACGTCTGCAACGTCAAACATGACGTTTTGGGGCATGCCTAACCAAACCACCACGGTTTCTGGTTTTACCTGCCCCCACTTTCAGGCAAAAAGAAAGCCGCCCCGAAGGGCGGCTTTCCGCTGTCATTCTTGAGATGGACCTCAGTTGGCCACCAACAATTTCTTCGTGGTGACGAATTGCTTGGCTTGAACACGTACCTGGTACATGCCTGACTCCAAGCTGCTCGCTGGAATTTCTACGTTGGTCAACCAACCGTTCACCACAGCGCCGTCGTACAAGTCCAACACCTCCGAGCCACTCATGGTGGTCACGGTGACGCGAACCTGAACACTCGCCTCTTCAGTTTGAAGTGTCAACATGGACATGTCCGTGGTTGGGTTGGGCTGAAGGCTCACAATCTTCACGAGATCCTTGGGCGAAGTCAACTCCGCATCCTCTTGCTCGTCGCTGATGTCGCCATCGTTGCCTTCGCTGCATCCCTCACCGGTCAAGTGCACTGTGTAGTCGAACGTGGTCTCGTTGCCTGCGCAATCCGAAGCCACGTAGCTGCGCTCGAGGTCGTATGGCAAGCAGCAATCGAGGTCACCGAAGATGTCACCCGAGCCGCTGACCGCGTCGCCCATGAACGTACCAGTGTAGTACATCCACTGGCTGAAGCCGTAATTGCCATTCTTGTTGTTCGCACCTTCGCCGAGCTGGAAACCGAAGTAACCAGAGGCAGGCTGGTGAGAGAACGTCAAGCTTGAACCAGCGTAGTTGCCCCAGCCTTCAGCAGAACCGCTTTCAAGCATGGTGTACATCCACGTGGTGTGGTCACCCAAGCCACAGTCAGACTTGTAGCTCTGAGCACCTGGCTGATCGATCCACTCCTGCCAGGTCATGAACTGGCCGTAGCTCAATTCGATGTCCCAACCGGCGTTCGCATCATCTGCAGACACCACAGTCACAGTGTACGTCTTTGTTCCGTCGTAGTGGTTGGCCACGCGACCTTCCACAGTGGTGTAGAACTCAGAACCTGCGAAGTTGAACAAGCGCAAGCTGTGGACGTCGTAGTTGTCGCAAGTCTGGCCGTCAGGCATGACCGCAGGGTTCAAGACGTCGCACCAGCTCTCCACCGTTTCCGTGGGGCAGTTGCCACCCACGCACGTTTCGCTGTAGTCCACGGAAGCATCTGCATCGCAGTTGTCCATGATGCTCAACGTGATCGCTTCTGGGATGGTCACACCACCTTCGAGAGATTCACAGCACACTTCCACGATTTCGCCGTTCATCAAACCACCGGCATCGGTGATGGTGGGCGCAGTCGTATCCTGAACCGTGATGGTCTGCGTCGCAGAAGCGCTGTTGCCGCAGTCGTCGGTCGCCGTGAACGTACGCTCGATGCTGTACTCTTGAGCACATTCCGTGTCAATCGTCACTTCCTCCAACGTGATGGTCACCGTTCCGCAGTTGTCTGTCGCCGAAGCGTCGTCAAACACGAGCTCTTCGTCACACTCTGCAGTGTAATCCGCAGGAATGGTCAACACTGGAGCCGTCGTGTCCTGAACCGTGATGGTCTGGGTTGCCGAGCTGCTGTTGCCACAGTCGTCCGTTGCAGTGAACGTGCGCGTGATGGTGTAGTTGCCCGTGCAGTCGCCTGCCGTGGTCTCTGACATCACCTCAATCGTGACTTCGCCGCAGTTGTCTGACGCCATGGCGTCTTCCATGGGCATCGTGGCTGCATTCCACTGTGTAGTCGGCTGGCACTGATGTAAACTCAGGCGCAGTCGTGTCTTGGACAGTGATGGTTTGTGTTGCAGACGTGCTGTTGCCGCACTCATCCGTGGCCGTGAAGGCACGTGTGATGGTGTAGTTGCCAGCGCAGTCGCCTGCGATGATTTCCTGCACCTCACCAATCGTCACCATGCCGCAGTTGTCTGTTGCAGAAGCGTCATCGTATGTGATCTCTTCGCTGCATTCTACAGTGTAATCCGCAGGGATCATCAACTCCGGAGCCGTTGTGTCCTGAACCGTGATGGTCTGCGAGGCAGTCGTGCTGTTGTCGCAGTTGTCGGTTGCTGTGAACGTGCGCACAATCTGGTAAGACTGAGGGCAAGCACCTGGGACGATTTCCTCAGACACAGTCACCTCAGCACCAGAGCAGTTGTCTGAAGCCGTGGCGTCGTCGTAGGTGATGTCTTGGTCACACTCGATGGTGTAATCCGCAGGCACAGAATCGAAGGTTGGTGCGATGTTGTCCGTCAAGGTCAAAATCTGCTCGAACGTGCTGCTGTTGCCGCAGTCGTCCGTGGCCGTGTACAAACGGACGTATTGTCCGATGGGCAACACGCATCCGCCGCTCACTTCAGAATCAGTCCAAGTCAACGTCACTTCACCACAGTTGTCGGTGGCAGAGGCGTGCGACGTCATGACGTCGTAGTCCTCACATGCAATCATGACCTCAGTGTCACCAGAAACCACTGGGGCAGTGGTGTCTTCAACCGTGATGGTCTGAACTGCGGTGTTCACGTTGCCGCAGTCGTCTGTGGCTGTGAATGTGCGTGTGATGGTGTAGTTCCCTGCACAATCACCTGCAGTGGTCTCAGACATCACTGTCACTTCCGCAGTGCCACAGTTGTCAGACGCAGTCGCGTCGTCCATGGGCATTTCGTCGCTGCATTCCACGGTGTAGTCGGCTGGCACTGAAGTGAATTCAGGTGCAGTCGTGTCTTGGACTGTGATGGTCTGCGTGGCAGACGTGCTGTTGCCGCACTCGTCTGTGGCTGTGAAGGCACGCGTGATGCTGTAATTGCCAGTGCAGTCGCCTGCAATCGTCGTCATCACCTCTCCGATTTCCACCATACCACAGTTGTCTGTCGCTGAAGCGTCGTCGTAGGTGATTTCATCGCTGCATTCCACAGTGTAGTCCGCAGGAATCATCAACTCGGGAGCGGTGGTGTCCTGAACCGTGATGGTTTGGGTCGCCATGCTCTCGTTGTCGCAATCGTCTGTGGCCGTCCACGTGCGCTGAATGGTGTAGCTCTGTGGGCAGTCACCTTCGATGATTTCCGTCACCAACTCAATGGCCACATCGCCGTCGCAATTGTCGGTCGCAGAAGCGTCGTCGTAGGTGATTTCCTGGTCGCACTCAATGGTGTAATCGGCAGGAATCGTCAATTCAGGCGCAGTGGTGTCCACAAGACGCAAGAACTGTTCGAACGTAGACACGTTGCCGCACTCGTCGGTCACCGTGTACATGCGCATGTACATGCCCACGGGCTGCACACAACCGCCAGACACTTCGGTGTCCGCGAACTCAATCGTCACTTCACCGCAAACGTCAGATGCCGTGATGTAGATGTTGTTGTCGGGGTACGCAGAGCACTCGATTTCAACTTCGATGTCACCCATGATCTCAGGCGCAACGTCGTCGAACACCGTGATGGTTTGAACCGCAGAAGATGCGTTTCCGCAATCATCTGTGAAGGTGTAGGTGCGCTCCACTTGGTAGCAACCCGCGCCTTCCACATTGATGATGGCTGTTTGCTCCCAAGACACTGCCACGTTGGAGTCGCAGTTGTCAGACTCGCTGTGTGAACCATACTCGGTTGCAGCGTCGTAAGACGCACATGCCACTGAATCGTCTTCCACAGAACCCATTGGAGCCGTGTCGTCGGTCACAGTGATGGTTTGGGTCGCTTCACCGATGTTTCCGCAACGGTCTTCCACGTACCAAGTACGGGTCAACGTGCGCGTTCCTTCGGTGTTGTCGTCGTCACCCGTGCAAGTGTACTCCCAAGCGCTGTCCTCATAAGAAACAGTCAAGCTGTTCGCACCCCAGCAGTCGGTGTCTCCGCAGTTGTCGCTGTATTCAGGTGAGCCCGCAGCAGCTTCAGAGATGTCGGCGCTGCAATCCATGGCATCCGCAGACACCGTGTAGTCCGCAGGAGCCGTCACTTCAGGAGCGGTGGTGTCAGACAACATCAAGTACTGCTCCACAGTCGTGCTGTTTCCGCAGTCGTCGGTTGCCGTCCAAATTCGCATGATGGTCCACAAGCAACCTCCTGACATGCACATGGACTCCACAGTGTACGTCACATCACTGCAATCGTCTTGAGCCGTCAAAGGCAAGTAGTTGAGGTCATCGCCGTCGCCGTCCGTGCACTCCACAACCGTGGTTGGGATGTAGTCGTCAAACACAGGAGCCGTGGTGTCTTCGATGGTAAAGGTGGCTGACACGCTGCTGGCATTGCCGCAATCGTCCGTGGCCGTGAAGGTCACAGTCGCAGAACCAGTGGCACCGCAGTCGTCGCTCAAGCCTTCGAAATCGTTGCTCCAGGTCACCCCGCTGCACACGTCAGAAGCCGTTGCGCCACCGTTGTTGTTCAACCAACCGTTCAAGGCGTCCATGTTGCCCATGCCGTCGCACTCGACGGTTTGGTCAGAAGCTGCAGTGATGTCTGGGTTGGTGGTGTCTTCGATGGTGAACGTGGCCGTGGTGCTGCTGGCGTTCCCGCAATCGTCTGTGGCCGTGAAGGTCACCGTCGCAGAACCTGTCGCGCCGCAATCGTCGCTCAATCCTTCGTAGTCGCTGCTCCAAGTCACGCCTCCGCACACGTCAGAAGCCGTGGCGCCGCCGTAGCTGTCCAACCAAGCGTTCAAGGCATCCATGTTGCCCATGCCATCGCACTCGACCGTTTGGTCAGCGGCATCCGTCATGTCAGGAGCAGTGGTGTCTTCGATCGTGAACGTCGCAGTCGTAGAGCTGCTGTTGTTGCAATCGTCCGTGGCCGTGAAGGTCACCGTCACAGAACCCGTTGCGCCACAATCGTCGCTCAACCCTTCAAAGTCGTTGCTCCACTCAAAGTTGCTGCAGTTGTCGGTCGCAGAAGCGCCTCCGTTGCTGTCCAACCAAGCGTTCAACGCGTCCAAGTTGCCCATGCCATCGCACTCGACGGTTTGGTCAGAAGCCATCGGCGTGATCACGGGAGCCACATCATCAACCAAGGTGATGATTTGTTCTGCAGTGCTCGTGTTGCCGCAGTCGTCTGTGGCTGTGTAGGTACGGAGGTACGCGCCGACGGGCACAATGCATCCACCACTCACAGGAGCGTCCACCCATGTGAAGGTTCCCATGCCGCAATCTTCCGCGTACGAACCGTACGCGTCATCTGCGCTGTACTCCTCACAGTCCTTGGTGATGTTGATGTCTGCGCTGATGGCAGGTGCAGTCGTGTCTTCAATGGTGAATGTCGCCGCAGAAGAGCTGCTGTTGCCAGCGCAATCCGTCACGGTGAAGGTCACCGTGGCTGAACCTGTGGCGCCGCAATCGTCACTCAAACCGTCGTAATCGTTGCTCCATGTCAAATCGCCTTCGCAATTGTCAGAGGCAGTCGCACCACCGTGGTTGGCCAACCAAGCGTTCAATGCGTCCATGTTGCCCATGCCGTCGCATTCGACGGTTTCGTCAGAGGCATCCATGATTTCAGGCGCAGTGGTGTCTTGAACCTGGATGATCTGCTCGTGGGTCGACACGTTGCCACAAAGGTCCGTGACGTCCCAACGGCGCTGCAAGGTGTATTCAGAAGAACATGCTCCGTCGAAACGCACTTCAGTGCCTTCGGAAACGGTCACTTCCTCGCCGCAGTTGTCTTCGGCAGAGATGGACTCTGGTCCTGCAATGGCAGGAACGTTGTCGCACTCTACGGTCATGTCTGCAGGACCATCGAGGATGGCTGGAGGCGTGGTGTCGTCACGAGAAACTGTGAACTCCTCAGAGAAGAAGCGGCCACAGTCGGAATCAAACGCGCGAATGTTGAACGTCACGCTCTCTGTGCATGCACCTGTGCCAGAAGGAGTGCACTCCTCCAAATCACAGACGAAGTCACCGGACAAACCGTCCATGGCCTCGCCGTTGATGACCCCTTCCCACTTGAACCAACCGCCGAAGCCGTTTTCACAGTTGTGGTTGTTGGCACCCATGCCGTACTGGAAGCGCTTGTTCAAAGAAACAGGCATGTGCTCCAATTCGAGGTATCCATCCAAATCACCGCCACCAATCAACACCGATGGTGAAGCCATGTTGAAGACGATGAGTTCATCCTCGTTGACTTCGCAAAGCTGGAAACCATCTTGATCGGGATCGTCATTGATCATCAAAGTGTTGTTCGGATCCTCTGCCAGCCATTCTGAGGCGACTTGTCCTCCGTCAAACACGGCGTGCACATCGAAGTATTGGGCGTTGTTCTCGCGGCAGTACAAGCGGCCTTCGAGGAGCGCCGTACCATTTGCCTCAGAGTATGTGAAGGACAATGGGGAAGAGGGGTCTTCCACGAAGTAGTCGCTGTCTGCACCGCCCAAGGCAGCCAAACCGTAAACACGGAGTGCCGCATCGGTGTATTCGTATTCATCCTCACCGAGCTCAGCATCGCGCTTGGCCGTGGGTGCTTCACAGTTGGTGACGTTTTGGTTGGCATTGTCTCCAAACACGTAGCACTCTGCGTCGTACGTCGATCCATCACACTCATTCACAGCTTCGACGCCCGTCGCGAAGTCCTCGCATGTTGCAGGAATGTCCTCAGAACATTGTACCGTGTAGTCGCTGAGCTCCTGGTTCCAAGTCAACTCCGTTTCGCAGCAGTCGATGCAAGAGCTTCCGTCTCCGTTGCAAACACCGCAATCGTCGTAGGCTCCAACACAGTCGTCCACGTCATCACAGATGTCGTCGGCGTCCACGTCGTCGCAATCTGCGGGTGGATCCACCGAGGTGCAATTGTCCAAACCTTCAGGATCGGTGTAGAATGTGTACACAGGAGTAAATCCTCCACCATACGCATTCGTTACCGTGAAGTCCCATACGTCGTCGCCGTTCAAGATATCTGTCAAATCTGACTCACCGCTAAAATCTCCGGTCACATCGGCACCCCAACCCCCTTGAAACGAACACCCCTCCGGCGCAGAGGTTCCGCAGTCGTTGTAACCCTCGTAATACACGCATGTGCCACTTTGGTCCACAATGACCACAAAGATGTCAGACGCCCAGCAACCACCACAATCTGCTTGCTCGTAGATGAAACCTACCAGGGGCCCGCCGTTCAGAGAGAACTCGATGGTTTCACAGCCCCCCACTTCGGCACTCGTGTAGCAAGTCACATCATCTCCACCGCCGCCACAGCTGTTGTCTCCGTTGCATACGCCGCAGTCATCGTAGGCTCCGACGCAATCGTCGACGTCGTCGCAGATGCCGTCCGCGTCGGCGTCAGCTGCGCAGCCACCGCCACACACGCCAAGTGCGTCAAGCTGGTTGCCTTCGCAATCGCAGTCGCCGGCAGGGATGTCAGAACATCCGCAGTCGTAGATGGCACCTGGGCCGTTGCAAATGCCACACGCATCCAACGTACCCACGCAGTCGTCGACGTCGTCACAAATGCCGTCCGCGTCCGCGTCCGCAGCGCAGTCACCACCACACACGCCCAAGGCGTCGAGCTGATTTCCGTCGCAGTCGCAATCGCCGGCAGCGATGCCGTCACCGCCACACACGCCGCACTCGTCAAGAACGTTGCCGTCGCAGTCGCAAGCACCTTCAGCGATGCCATCGCCGCCGCACACGCCGCACTCGTCAAGGACGTTGCCGTCGCAGTCGCAAGCACCTTCAGCGATGCCGTCGCCGCCGCACACACCGCACTCGTCAAGAACGTTGCCGTCGCAGTCGCAAGCGCCGTCAGCGATGCCGTCGCCGCCGCACACGCCGCACTCGTCAAGAACGTTGCCGTCGCAGTCGCAAGCACCTTCAGCGATGCCGTCGCCGCCGCACACACCGCACTCGTCA
>CBFHRO010000029.1:0-25461 GCA_965658245.1 uncultured Flavobacteriales bacterium | reverse complement strand
CGGTGCGGCATGGCTGCGAAGGTACTGCCTTGAGAAGTAGATTCGTGGCATGGATTCCCCAACGCCTTCGCTGCAGTGGCCCGTTGCGCCGCTTCAAACAAGACAGCCCGACAAAGGCAAAATGGAGGTCCTGTGCCTCGCCCGAAAGAAGTGGGTGGTGTTGGAGCCGGAAGAGTGGGTGCGCCAGCATGTCATTCACCATTTGAATGCCGTCCTTGGCTACCCGTTGGGATGCATGTCGGTGGAGCATCAACTGATGCTCAATGGCATGTCGCGCCGTGCCGACATTGTGGCGTTCACCCCGGACGGGACCCCACGGATCCTCGTGGAGTGCAAAGCGCCCAACGTGGCCCTGAACCAAGATGCCGTGTCTCAAGCGGCACGCTACAACTTGGTGCTCCGCGTCCCCGTCTTGCTCGTGACCAATGGATTGAAGCACGCGGCGTTTGGGCTTGACGACGACGGGCACGCTTCCCCCCTCGCCCAACTTCCGGCCTGCCCCGGCCTTTGAGGGCGGTCCTTGCGTACTTTCGCGACGCAATGAAGATCACAGACATTCTCGCAGTGGCCGGCAAGCCTGGCCTGTATCAAGTGTTGGCCTCCGGAAGCGCCAGCATCGTGGTGGAAAGCATGGTGGACGGCAAGCGCTCAAGCGTGCCCGGCACAGCCCGCGTCAGCAACCTCGCAGACATCACCATGTACACCCACGATGACGATGTGCCCCTGTTGGACATCCTCAACCGCATGCACGACGCCCAAAAAGGCGCCGAAGGGCCCTCTCACAAGGACGCTGCGCAGACCATTCGTGACTTTGTCGACGGCATTGTCCCCGAACTCGACCACGACCGCGTGTACCAAAGCGATTTGAAGAAACTCGTGCAGTGGTACAACCTGCTGGTGACGAAAGATGCCTTCCCACTCGAAGCCCCTGAGAAGCCGGAGGACGCGCCTGCGGAAGAAGCGTCCAAGAAAGAGGCCAAAGCTGAGGCCAAGGCCGAGAAGAAGCCTGCCAAGAAAGCAGCGGCCAAAAAGCCTGCGGCCAAGAAAGCGACCAAGAAAAAAGAAGCCTGAGCATGAAAGTGACAGTGATTGGGGCGGGCACGATGGGCAACGGCATTGCCCACGTCTTTGCGCAGTCGGGCCACGACGTGGTCATGATGGACCGTTCGGCAGACGCCCTGGAGCGCGCCCTGGCCACCATTGGCAAGAACATGGACCGCATGGTCGCCAAGGAGAAAATCTCTGCGGCGGACAAAGACGCGGCGCTCGGTCGGTTGACCACCTCCACGGATTTGGCGGCGGCTGTGGCCAAGGCTGAACTGGTGGTGGAAGCGGCCACCGAAAACGTCGACTTGAAACTGAAGATTTTCGCGGACCTCGACGCCGCTGCACCTGAAAGCTGCATCCTCGCCACCAACACAAGCTCCATCAGCATCACGCGCATTGCCGCCGCGACGGGCCGTCCCGACAAGGTCATTGGCATGCACTTCATGAACCCCGTGCCGGTCATGAAGCTTGTCGAAGTCATCCGAGGCTACGCCACGAGCGACACGACGTGCAAGGAAGTCATGGACCTGAGCGCCCAGCTGGGCAAGGCGCCTGTGGAGGTGAACGACTACCCTGGATTTGTGGCCAACCGCATCCTCATGCCGATGATCAATGAGGCCATCCTCACCCTGCACGAGGGCGTGGCGGGCGTCGAAGAAATCGACACCGTGATGAAACTCGGCATGGCGCACCCGATGGGGCCGCTTCAGCTCGCAGACTTCATTGGCCTCGACGTGTGCCTGAGCATCCTTCGCGTGTTGCACGATGGGCTCGGCCAAGACAAATACGCTCCTTGTCCTCTGCTTGTGAACATGGTCACGGCGGGCAAGCTCGGTGCGAAGTCGGGCGAAGGATTCTACATCCACACCCGGGGTTCGAAGGACCTCGTGGTCGCCCCCACTTTCGCAAAGTAACCCACGCAAGTCCCCCTCCTCTTCTATCTTTCGGGTCATGGCATCATCAGCCCCTGACCAAAATTGGCGTGTGCGGCTGCACACCGTGATTTTTGAAGCAGACACCCCTGCTGGGAAACGCTTCGACGTGGCCTTGTTGTGGGCCATCCTTTTGAGTGTGGGGGCTGTACTCGTGGAAAGTGTGACCTCGGTCCGTGCAGCGTTCGGAGAAGAATTGCGCGCCCTTGAATTCATCTTCACCGGCCTCTTCACCGTAGAATACATCCTTCGTCTCCTCGCGGTCAAGCGCCCCCTGAAGTACGCGTTTAGCTTTTACGGCTTGGTGGACCTGCTGAGCATTCTGCCGACGTTTGTGGAGGTGTTGTTGCCTGGTGCGGCCAGCCTGCGGGTGGTCAGAATGCTGCGGCTGTTGCGGGTGTTCCGCGTGCTGAAATTGGTCGGGTTCCTTCGTGAAGCCCAAATCCTGACAGACGCCTTGCGCGCCAGCCGACGCAAAATCGTGGTCTTTCTTTCCGCAGTGTTGGTGCTGGTCACCTTGCTTGGCACCTTGGTGTACATGGTGGAAGATGCAGAGGCCGGCTTCACGAGCATCCCTCGGAGCATGTATTGGGCCATCGTCACGGTGACCACCGTGGGGTACGGAGACATCGCACCCCAAACGGTTCCTGGTCAGATCATTGCCTCGCTGATGATGATCCTAGGCTACGCCATTTTGGCTGTGCCCACCGGCATTGTGGGCGCCGAGCTCGCCCGCACGACGCGCGTGAACACCAACACCCAAGCGTGTCCGGATTGCGGTGCGGAGGGCCACGACGACGATGCCGCGTTCTGCAAGCACTGCGGACACGCCCTCTAAGAAGTCGGTCACCTCGCGACAGGGCTTGTTGTTCGAGGGTGGGTGTGTATTTTGGACCCCAAACCGGCGCCAAGCGCCCCAGCCCTGAATCATGACCCAACCCACTCGCTTGTTCGATTTTCCACGTTACCAATTGGCCACCAAGCCCTTGGACGTGATGATGACCATGCCCAACTACGGCAACCGTGTGACCTACTCCACCGCCCAGTTTGTGGACGAGATGGACGCCGTGTCGCGCGGCCTCATTGCCATGGGGCTTCAGGCCGAGGAGAAAGTGGCCTTGATCAGCCACAACAACCGCTGCGAGTGGAACATCATGGACCACGCGATCATGCAGGCGGGCGCCATTGACATTCCGATTTACCCCACGATGACGGAAGAGGATTACAAGTACATCCTCAACCACAGCGAATCGAAGTACTGCTTTGTCAGCAGCGAGGAGCTTTACACCAAAGTCATGGCGGTCAAGGCCGAGTGCCCTGCCCTGGAAGAGGTGTTCACGTTCGAGGACGTGAAAGGCGCGCGCCACTGGACCGAAGTCGCCAAGGCCGGTTCGGACGCCCAGCAAGCGGAACTCGATGCCCGTCGCGATGCGGTGGATCCTGCCCAGCTTGCGACCATCATCTACACGTCTGGAACGACGGGCCTTCCCAAGGGCGTCATGCTCTCTCACAACAACGTGGCGAGCAACGTGCTCATCGCCCAGCCTCGCGTGCCTGCGGTGGACCCCAACATGGACTACCGCGTGCTGAGCTTCTTGCCCGTGTGCCACATTTTTGAGCGGATGCTGCACTACCTGTACATGTACATGGGCGCCCAAATCCACTTTGGCGAGAGCCTCGAAACGATCAAGGAGGATCTCAACCACACGCAGCCCATCATGTTCACGGCCGTGCCTCGCTTGTTGGAGAAATTCTACGACGGCATCGTGGCCAAAGGACGTGCCGCAGGCGGCGTGAAGTCGGCCATCTTCAACTGGGCCGTTGGTGTGGCCCTCGAATGGGACCCCAACAAAGGCGGTTTCTACCAAATCAAACTCAATCTCGCACGCAAGCTCGTCTTTGGCAAGGTCAAGGAAGCCCTCGGCCTCAGTGGCATTCAAGCTGTGGCCTCGGGCTCAGCCGCCCTTCAACCCCGCCTCGCGCGCTTCTTCAACGGTGCCGGCATCACGGTCCTGGAAGGCTACGGCCTCACGGAGACCTCACCCGTGGTCAGCGTGAACACCACCAACGGTGCCAACATGCTGAAGATTGGCAGCGTGGGCAAGCTCGCGGATGGCGTCGACGTGAAAATCGCGGACGACGGCGAGATTTTGGTCCAAGGCCCCAACGTCATGATGGGGTACTACAAAGACCCCGAGAAGACTGCGGAAGTCCTGAAGGACGGATGGTTCCACACCGGAGACATCGGGGTGATTGAAGACGGATTCCTCCGCATCACCGATCGGAAAAAGGAAATCTTCAAGACGTCTGGCGGCAAGTACGTCGCACCGACGTTGCTCGAGAACGCGCTGAAGGCGTCCCTCTTCATCGAACAGGTCATCGTGGTGGGCGAAAACCGCAAGCACCCCGCAGCCTTGATCGTGCCCGACGCGGTCGTGGTGAAAGAGTGGTGCAAGCGTCACGACCATGCCTTCCCCGGCATGGCAGGCATTGCTGCAGATGATCGTCTGCGTGCGCGCATCGAGCAGGAAGTCAACGACCTGATGTCGCCCTTTGCCAAGTGGGAGCAGGTGAAAAAGATCACCATCCTGCCTGCGCCATTCACCATCGACGGAGGCGAATTGACGCCCACTTTGAAATTGAAGCGCAAGCCCATCATGGCCAAGTACGGGGATGCGGTGGAGGCCATGTATGCATGAGGAGTCGCCTCGGAAATCGCTGATTCGATCCCCACATGCTTTCTGCGCTGAACGACCTTGACACGGCGTTGTTCCTGGCCCTCAACGGTGCCCTTCCGGCATGGGATGGCGTGATGTGGTGGGTGAGCGAGCCCCTGTTTTGGACACCCCTTTACCTTGCGATGTTGTGGGCGGTGGGTCGCCAGCTCGGATGGGGTCGCCCGATGGCCCTCTTCGCCGCCTGTGTGGCGCTTTGCGTGACGGGCACCGACGTGATTTCCGCCCGCGTGCTCAAACCCTCGGTGGCCCGACTGCGGCCTTCCCATGAACCTGCCCTCGTGCACGACGTTCATCTCGTCGAGGAACGCCCCGGAGAACTCTATCGTGGGGGCCGATTCAGCTTCGTGTCGTCCCACGCGGCCAATCACATGGGCATTGCCGTGCTTTTTGGCGGCTTGCTCGGCGGGGCATGGGCTTGGGGGCTCTTGGCTTGGGCCGTGTTGATTGGATTCAGTCGCATTCATCTTGGCGTGCATTACCCGGGAGACGTGCTGGGCGGATTTTTGGTCGGCTGGGGAATCGGCGCCCTCGCCCTGCAAATCGCGCGTCATTGGATTGCCCCCCTGACGAAACCTTCAAGCCATGGCTGAAGGAATCACTGCGATGACCTGGTTGGCTGTGTTCTTGGGCGGCGGCGTGGGGAGTGTCCTGCGCTTTGGCTTGGGACAAGGCCTTCGCGCCGTGGAGGTCGGCTCCTTTCCATGGGCCGTGTTGGCGGCCAACGTACTGGCCACGGCCCTCCTGGCGTGGTGCGCTGTAGCGGGTGCGGAACTTTGGGGACGCACCTCCCCCATGTGGTTCTTCATGACGGTCGGTGTGTGTGGCGGTTTCAGCACCTTCTCCACGTTTGCCTGGGACACCTTGCGCCTTTGGCAAGACGGCGGATGGGCGTTGGCGGTGACCAATGTGGCCGTCTCTGTGGTGGGTTGCGTGGCGGTCAGCTGGTGGGTCGCCCAAATCACATCCTGACACCTCGTGTCCCCGCCGTTGCTGAGGGCACGGCGGCAACTTATCTTCGGGCTCAATGAAGTACACGTTCACTGCCTGTGCCTTGGCCCTGTTCACCATGGGCTGCTCTTTCCAGACCGAACTCTCCGTGGGCGAATCTTCCGCCCACGCCCACCCCAAACTCGTCGTCGGCATCACGGTCGACCAGATGCGGGCGGACTACCTCACCCGATTTGGCGCTTGGGACGACGCAGCGTCGCCTGCCACCTTTGGCGAAGGAGGATTCCGCCGCATGGTGGAGGAAGGCTTCACATGTCGCGACCATCACTTTGGATACGCCCCCACCTACACGGGGCCCGGTCACGCTTCGATTTACACGGGCACCACCCCCACAGTGCACGGCATCGTCGGCAACGACTGGTACGACCGTGCGTCCGCGACCAGCGTTTATTGTGCGTCGGACACCTCGGTGAAAGGCGTCAACGGCGATGGCGTGGACTTCGAGGGGCTCATTTTGGGCTCTTCAGGCCAAATGTCCCCCCACCGCATGCTTTCCACGACCCTGGGAGACGAGTTGAAGATGGCAACCGGGGGTCAGGCCAAGGTCTACGGCGTGAGCATGAAAGACCGGGGCGCGATTCTCCCCGCAGGCCATGGGGCGGACGGGGCGTTTTGGTTTTACGGCAAGGACCTCGGGCACTTTGTGTCCAGCACGTATTACGGGGACACGTTGCCATTGTGGCTCGTGGACCTCAACCAATCGGGACGGGCGGAAGCGCTGATGGATGAAGGTTGGGATCGTCTGCGGGAGGAGTCGGTGTACAGCCAATGCTTGCCGGACAACAACCCGTACGAAGGCGCCTTCAAAGGCGAGTTGCGCCCCACGTTCCCCTATGACCTTCAGGCCTTGCGAGAAAAGAATGGCGGATACGACTTGCTCAAAGGCACGCCCGGGGGCAACGCCCTCATTGTCGACTTCGCCCTCGCCGCCATCGACGGTGCCGAATTGGGTCAGGACGACGTCACGGACCTGCTTGCCTTGAGCTTCAGCGCCACAGACTATGTCGGCCACCGGGTGGGTCCCCACGCCCAAGAGACCATGGACATGTACTTGCGCCTGGACCTCGAATTGAAGCGCCTATTCGATGCGCTCGACGAGCAGGTCGGCCGAGGCCAATGGACCGCGTTTCTGTCGGCCGACCACGGCGGGGCCAACGTGCCCTCGCACGCCGCCTCCATGGGCATGCCGACGGATTACTGGAAGCCCGGGAACCTCGTCGATGAAGTGGAGATGCAGTTGCAAGACCGTTGGGGCTTCACGCCTGCGGGCGAATCTTGGATCCTGCGTCACAGCAACGACCAAATCTTCTTGAACCACCCCCTCATTTCCAAGCGGGGACTCGACCGAGACGCCATGGCGCGTTTCGTTGCCCAGCGCTGTGCCACCGAGCCGGGATTGAGCAAGGCCATTGCCGCCTGTGATGCCCCAGCGATGGCGGCCAACGACCCCGTGGTGGCACGTCTGGTGCGTGGGCATCGCCCCGGACATTCCGGCGACGTGTTCCTGGTGCCCCAGCCCGGATGGATCGACTACAGCCGCACGGGCACGACCCACGGCTCGGCGTTTCCGCAAGACACGCACGTCCCGGCCTTGTTTTTGGGCGCAGGCGTCCCCCACGGCGAAACGCACAACCGGACTTACATCCGTGACATTGCCCCGACTGTGGCCCAAATCATGGACAGCCCCTATCCCAACGGGACCACCGGCCAACCGATTGCGGACCTCCTGAACGCGTTGAAATGAACGCACCGACTGTACGCTACGAACTGAAGCGCGAGGTGGACGCGCAACGCATTCACTTCAGCGCCATGTTCCCCGAGCGCGAGGGCGCTTGGACCTTGCAGTTGCCGACTTGGCGACCAGGACGTTACGAGCTGGGCAACTTCGCCCAGTACGTCCTGTGGGTCGAAGGCATTGACGGTCAGGGGCAGCGCGTGCGCTTGACCAAACAGGATCTTCATGCGTGGCGCGTCCCGGACGGGGTGCGTCGGGTGGAGTGGGTGTTTCATGCCGACATCCTGAATGCTGGATCAACGTGCGTCGAGAACGACCTTTTCTACGTGAATCCGGTGAACTGCTTCATGTACGACTTGGAGCGCCAGGACCTCGGGGCCGAAGTGGCCCTGACCGATTTGGCCCTCGATTCCACTTCAGAGTCGGGGTGGGGCCTGGCCGTGGCCATGCCTTGGGAGGAACGCGACGGCGTTCCCACCATGCACGCCCGCGATGTGCAGCACCTGATGGACAGCCCATGGATGGCTTCGCCCAAACTTTGGCACGACAGCTACCGCGAGCAAGGCCTCGACGTCCACATTTGGGTGCACGACACCCTGCCCGAAGATCCAGCCCGTTTTGTGGCGGACCACGTGGCCTTCACGCGTGCGCAGCTCTCGTATTTTGGAACGTTCCCCACCGAGGAGTATCACTTCCTCTACCTCTTCCCCGACCGCGACGTTCGCCACGGCGTGGAGCACGAAGACAGCACGGTGATCGCCTTGGGGCCAGCTGAGCGCGTGCGTTCGGAGGAAGGCTACATGGAAATTTTGGGCATCGCCAGCCACGAGTTGTACCACGCCTGGAACGTGAAACGCATCCGGCCTGCCGAGTGGACGCCCTACGACTTCACGGGGCCTTGCCCCTCAGAATTGGGCTACGTCGCAGAAGGGGTGACGACGTACATGGGGGATTTGTTCTTGTTTGAAGCGGGCATTGTGGACTTGCAGGGTTGGTGTGGCTTGATGACCAAACTTTTGGAGCGTCACGTCAACAATCCCGGTCGCCTCAACCTGAGCGTCGCCGCCTCGAGCTACGACACGTGGCTGGATGGCTACAAGATGGGTGTGCGTGGTCGAAAGGGCAGCATTTACGTCGAAGGCGCGGTCCTCGCGTTCTTGTGCGACACCCGAATCATGGAACGCACCGAAGGCAAGGCGTCCTTGAGCACGGCGATGCGCCTTCTTTGGGAACGCTGCGGCCAACCCCGAATCGGCCTCACTGCCGACATGTACTGGGATGTTTTGGCGGAAGTGGCCGGAGAGCGATTGGACGATTTGCGAAGGGATCACGCAGAGGGAACCGTCGACACTTGGGAGCCCCTGGTGCACGCCATGGCCACCCAAGGATTGACATTGACCAAGCACGTCGACGATCGCGGCATCACGCGCGTCAAACTCGCACCGGCATCCTAACATGGAGGCCGGCCATGCCGCCAAAGCACCTTGAATCTGGCAAGGGTCACAGGCCGTCCGCCCCACCCATCGCGTAACGGATGAGGTTGGCGCCCATGCGCAGCGCGGATTCGCGCACGTCGTCGGGATCGCGGTGGACCTGGTAATCCTCCCACCCGTCGCCGAGGTCGCATTCATGGTCGTAGAAACAAACGAGGCGCCCCTGCACGAACAGCCCAAATCCGCGCGCCGGCAAGTCGTCGTGCTCATGGATTTTGGGCAGGCCATCCGGGAAATCGAATTGCTGGTGGTAGACGGGGTGATCGAACGGCACCTCCACCCATTCCTGATCCGGGTAGACCTTGGCCATGGCCGCGCGGACGAACGGGTCCATGCCGTAGTTGTCGCTGATGTGCAAAAAGCCCCCCGCAGTGAGGTAGTTGCGAAGTTGGTCCGCCTCGCGTGAAGAGAACACCACATTGCCGTGACCTGTCATGTGGATCCAAGGATAATTGAACAAATCGGGCGAACCGACATCGACGTACGGCACGTCCTCTGAGAGGTTCATCCCCATTTCCTCGTTGCAGTAACGCGCCAAATTCGGCACGGCCGTCGGGTTGGAATACCAGTCGCCTCCGCCTCGATATTGCAGCACGGCCAACTGGACGTCGGCCACGGTTTGGGCTTGCAGTGATTCAATCGGGAGCCCTGGCGCCATGCCACACGTCAAAATCACCCTAAAAAAGTGCGCCCAAACTGCAACCTTTTCCATGGCACGAAGGTATGCTTCTCCCCCAAACCACCAAGCCCTTTCGCGCGGAGGGCCTTGGTTTTTTTATTATATTCGCGCACCTGAAATTGAACTAAAGCTGAACCTTAGCGATCATGCAGAATAAGAACATCCTTGTCGTTTTCACAGTGCTGTTGGCGTTGGCGACGTTGTACACCCTTTCCTTCAATTGGGTGGCGAGTGGGTATGAAGCGACCGCGGATGAGTACGGTGCCTACGTGGCAGACTCTCTCGAAACGGCCGGTGCCCTCGGAGACCAAACCTTTGACGAAGCTGCCGCCCAAGCTGCCCGTGAGTTCCTCCGTGACAGTGCGACGGCCGAAATCTACCCGGTGTTTGGACACACCTATCGCCAGGTCAAGGAGCAAGAGCTCAACCTCGGCCTTGACCTCAAGGGCGGCATGAGTGTGACGCTCGAAGTCAGCCTCCCCGACCTTATTGTGGCCTTGTCCGACTACAGCGACAACAAGGATTTCCGTGGCGCCATCACCGACGCCAAGGCCCTGCGCAAGGAGAACAGCGACGACTTCGTGACCAACTTCGAGTCTGCGTGGACGGCCCGCGCCCCCGAGGTGGAGTTGTGGCGCATCTTCCACAACATGGAGAACAAGGACCTCTTCCCTGCCAAGAGCACGGATGCGGAGATCTTTGAAATTCTCCGTGCGGAAGCCCAAACCGCCATCGACAACACGGAAAGCATCATCCGCAAGCGGATTGACCAGCTCGGCGTGGCCCAGCCCAACGTGCAGAAGCTCCAGAACGGTCGCATCCTCGTGGAACTTCCCGGCATCGACGACCGCGAGCGTGCGCGCAAGCAATTGAAGAGCACGGCCAACCTCGAGTTTTGGGAAACGTACTTCAACGACGAAGTCATCGGCCGCCTCGGCGCGGTCAACAGCGCCCTGGGCGAATCCATGAACCCCGAGCTCTACGGAGAAAATGCGCCTGCCGACTCCACCTTGACGCAGGACCAAATCCGTGCCAAGAACCCCCTCTTTTCTGTGTTCCAAATGGAACTCGGTCGTCGCTCACCTGTGGTGGGATACACCTTGGCCAGCGACACCAACCGCGTCAACGACTTGTTGCGTCAACCTGAAGCGCGCGCAGCTTTGGGCAACGATCTCCGACTTCTTTGGGAAGCCAAGCCCGCCACCAACGTGGCGCAGCTTTTCGCCATCAAGGACCCTTCAGGCAAGGGCAAGGCGGAACTCAGCGGCAAAAGCATCGTGGACGCCCGTGTGACCTACGATGAAATTGGGGATGTGGTGGTCAGCATGACCATGAACAGCGAAGGCGCCATTTCATGGGGAGCCATGACGGAGCGCTGCGCCAACGAAAACAACCGCGCCGTAGCCGTCGTCCTCGACAACCTCGTCTTCTCTGCCCCCAATGTCCAAACAGCGATCACCAATGGCCGCTCTCAGATCAGCTTTGGCACCGGCCAATCGGCAGAGCAAAAGCTCGCAGAGGCCGAAGACCTCGCAGGCCTCTTGAAGGCCGGTTCCCTCCCTGCCCCCGCTCGCATTGTGGACGAGGTTAGTGTGGGACCACAGCTCGGTGAAGAGAACATCAAGGCGGGCTTGAGCTCGTTTGTCATCGCCCTTCTCGTGGTGTTGGCCTACATGATTTTCTACTACCGCGGTGCCGGCCTCGTGTCCAACGTGGCGTTGATCGCCAACCTGTTCTTCTTGATTGGTGCGCTGGCCTCACTCGGCGCGGCGTTGACGTTGCCTGGCATCGCCGGCATCGTGTTGACCATCGGCATGGCCGTGGACGCCAACGTGCTCATTTATGAGCGCATCCGTGAGGAGATGCGCGGCGGCAAGGGCCTGATGGTTGCTTTGAAAGAAGGCTACGCCAAGGCCTACAGCGCCATCATTGACGCCAACATCACGACATTGTTGACAGCCTTTGTACTCTACTCCTTTGGTAGCGGTGCCATCCGAGGCTTCGCAACGACCCTCATCATCGGCATTTTCACGTCGCTCTTCAGCGCGATTGTGTTGACGCGTTTGATTTTCTTCTCTCGCCTCGAGAACAAAAAGAACATCACCTTCTACACCGAAGCCACCAAAAACTGGTTCACCAATTCTGCGGTGAACTTCATCGGAAACCGCCGTCGCTTCTACGCGCTGAGCGCCATCGTGGTCGTCGTGGGAATTGGCTCGCTGGCCACCAAGGGACTGAATGAAGGTGTCGAATTCTCTGGAGGAACCACCTTCGACGTGAGCTTCGACGATGCCGTGGATGCTGAGGCTGTCCGTGGCGCTTTGGCCACCGCATTCACCGAAGACGGTGTTCCTGGCAACCCGCTTGTCCAAACCAAAGATTCTCCTGAAAAACTGCGAATCATGACCAACTTCATGATTGACAGCGAATCAGAGAATGTCGACGAAGAAATCAACGCTGCCTTGGCTGCAGGTCTCGGGACCTTGGGAACCGGCTACAGCGTGGACATGTACAACAAAGTGGACAGCACCATCTCGGACGACTTCCGCAGCGGTGCGCAGAATGCAACCATCTTCTCGCTCCTCATCATCTTCTTGTACATCTTCTTCCGTTTCCGCAAGTGGCAGTACGGATTGGGTGCCTTGATTGCCATGGTGCACGACGTGATTGTGGTACTCGCAGTGTTCTCCATTTTCGGAGGCATTCTCCCCTTCACCATGGAAATCGACCAAGCCTTCATTGCCGCCATCTTGACAGTCATCGGTTACTCGATCAACGACACTGTGGTCGTGTTTGACCGCATCCGTGAGTACGTCGGATTGTACGGCAACAAGAAGGGCGAAGAGGAGCTGATGAACAGCGCCTTGAACAGCACCTTGAGCCGGACCATCAACACGTCTCTCTCAACGTTTGTGGTGTTGCTCACCATCTTCTTGTTGGGTGGCGACAACATCAAGGGCTTTGTGTTCGCCTTGATGGTGGGTGTGGTTGTGGGTACCTACAGCTCCATTTTCATCGCGACGCCAAGCGTCCTCGATTTGAGCAAAAAACTTTCCGCTTAAAGGAAGAAAAACCATCACTCAGACACCTGATTAAGGTGTTTTGAACGAAAAAGATCGACCCCGTGTCGGTCTTTTTTTTTGCCCCCAAAAGGTGTATAAACACTTATAATACCGCTTGTTTTAGTCGATGTTTTATATGAATTCGTCAGCACGTAATGCGTGTTCGTTGATTTTTTCGTAAATTAGGTGTCCAAGAATTCTTATCATGGCATTCCACTTTCCTTCTGGAGATCACCGAACCTCACGCAATCAGTTCCAAGGACGCGCCTTCTTTCCTGCAAGTTTGAAAGCAATCCTCGGCCTTCTCATGATGGCGTTTTTCTCATCAGGGGCGTTGGCCTACCCTGGTTGCACCAACCCTTTGGCTTGCAACTACGATGCTGACGCCACTGAAAACGACGGGTCCTGTGACTTTCTCTCTTGTTTGACGTTTGGTTGCACCAACCCCTCGGCCTGCAACTTCAATCCCGAAGCGGATGTGAACGACGGGTCGTGCGAGTACACCACGTGTGCCGGATGTTTGAACCCTGCGGCGTGCGACTATGATCCAACAGCCACTTTGGGTGCGCAGTGTTTTGACTTCACGAGTTGCTATGGTTGCACCAACCCTGATGCGACCAACTACGACAACGAAGCCACTCAGGATGACGGAAACTGCATCTTGCTTGGCTGCACCATTGTCACAGCGTGCAACTATGACATGAACGCCACCCAAGACGACGGGTCGTGTGATTTCTTGTCCTGCCTGCCATCGGGGTGCATCAACTCAAGCGCATGCAACTACGATCCAGCTGCTGTCATTCAGGAGGGTGAGTGTGAATTCCCTGAGTCGGGATACGATTGCGATGGGAATTGTCTGCAGGATGCTGACGGTGATGGGGTTTGTGATCCCTTTGAAATCCCTGGATGTACAGACCCTACGGCTTTCAACTTCGAGGTCGATGCCACCGAAGATGACGGCTCTTGTGAAGCCATTGTGGAGGGGTGCTTGGACGCTTCCGCTTGCAACTACAATGCAGCCGCCAACACCAACGACGGCACTTGCGACTTTGAGACATGTGTCGGGTGTTTGGCGCCCTTGGCTTGCAACTACGATGCCAGTGCCACCATCCCCGGGGATTGTACGTTCCCCGAGTCAGGATATGACTGCGATGGAATTTGTTTGGCCGATGCGGATGGCGATGGGGTATGTGACCCTTTCGAGGTGTTGGGATGCACCAACGAAAATGCCTCGAACTACAACGAAGAAGCCACTGAAAACGACGGTTCTTGTGTGATTCCTGGTTGCACAGACTTTGACGCATGCAACTACGACGCCTCGGCCACCCAAGATGATGACTCCTGCGATTACGTCACTTGCACATTGACAGGATGCACCGTGCCCACGGCGTGCAACTATGACCCAGAGGCGTTCATCAACGATGGCTCCTGCGAATTCTTGTCTTGTCTGACGTTTGGGTGCACAAACCCCTCGGCTTGCAATTTTGATCCTGAGGCATTCATCAACGATGGCTCCTGTGAATACGTGACTTGCGCAGGGTGCTTGAACCCTGCCGCCTGCGATTACGATCCGACAGCCACCTTGGGGGCACAATGCTTCGACTTTACCAGTTGCTATGGTTGCACCAACCCTGAAGCGGCCAACTACGACGAGGAGGCCACTCAAGATGACGGGAATTGCATTTTGCTTGGCTGCACCATCGTCACAGCGTGCAACTACGACATGAACGCCACCCAAGACGATGGGTCGTGTGACTTCTTGTCTTGCTTGCCAACAGGGTGCATCAACTCTGGTGCATGCAACTACGACCCCGCGGCTGTCATCCAGGAAGGTGAGTGTGAATTCCCTGAGAATGGATACGATTGTGAGGGCAATTGCTTGCAAGACACGGACGGTGATGGGGTTTGTGACCCCTTTGAAATCGCGGGTTGTACGGACGAAGAAGCCTTGAATTTCAGCCCGGATGCCACGGAAGATGACGGCTCTTGCGAAGCTGTGGCTTTGGGCTGTACCGACGTAGACGCGTGCAACTTTGACAGCAACGCCAACACTGAGGACAACAGCTGTGAATACACCAGCTGTGCCGGTTGCATTTCGCCTACGGCTTGCAACTACGACCCGTCCGCAACCATTGCCGACACCTGTGAATTCCCTGAGTCGGGCTACGATTGTGACGGCAACTGCCTCCAGGACTCTGACGGTGACGGCGTTTGCAATCCCTTTGAAATCTTTGGATGCACCAACCCAGATGCTTCCAACTACGACGAGGAGGCGACTGAAAATGACGGCTCTTGCATCGTTTATGGCTGCACTGAGTTTGACGCCTGCAACTTCGATCCCACCGCCAATACGGACGACGATTCGTGTGACTTCGAGTACTGCTTGGTCGAAGGTTGTACCAACCCCAACGCATGCAATTTTGATCCCTTGGCTTACATCAACGATGGAAGCTGTGACTTCTTGTCATGCATTGTGTTTGGTTGCACCAACCCTTCTGCTTGCAACTTCGATCCTGAGGCCACACTGAGCAACGGTTCTTGTGAGTACATCACTTGCTCTGGTTGTTTGAACCCTGCAGCTTGTGATTACGATCCCTCTGCCACCATCGGTGCCACGTGCAATGACTTCTCTTCTTGCTATGGATGTACAGACGAAGCAGCCACCAACTACGACGAAAGCGCCACACAAGACGATGGCTCATGCCTCATCGAAGGCTGCACCATTGTGACGGCGTGCAACTACGACGCCGAAGCGACCATTGACGATGGCTCTTGTGATTTCGTGTCATGCCTGCCTACGGGATGCATCAACCCTGCTGCGTGCAACTACGACCCCGTAGCTGTCATTCAAGAGGGCGATTGCGAATTCCCTGAGACGGGATACGATTGTGATGGCAATTGCTTGATTGATTCCGACGGCGATGGCGTGTGTGATCCGTTCGAAGTCGAAGGTTGCACAGATGAAACGGCAATCAACTTCAATGCCGACGCCACTGAAGACAATGGGTCCTGCATTCCGACGGTAGAAGGTTGTTTGGAGAACGACGCATGCAACTACAACTCTTTGGCCAACACCGATGATGGTTCGTGCGAATACGAAACCTGTGTCGGGTGCATCTCCGTGGTGGCATGCAACTACGACCCTACAGCATTGATCCCGGGAGATTGCGAATACCCTGAAGTGGGTTACGACTGCGCGGGGAACTGCTTGAGTGACTCTGACGGTGATGGGACATGTGACCAATTCGAAATTCAAGGTTGCACCGATTTCGGCGCTTGCAACTTCGATCCACAAGCCACGGAATTTGATGGCTCATGTGAATACACCACTTGCTTGGGTTGCACCAACCCCAATGCGTGCAACTACGACGACACGGCACTCATCGATGACAACAGCTGTGAATACCTGTCTTGCATTGTCTTTGGCTGCAACATCGCGAACGCATGCAACTTCAACCCCGAGGCCGTCTTTGACGACGGGTCATGCGAATTCAGCTCTTGTGCAGGCTGCATGAATCCCGAAGCTTGCGACTTCGATCCGAATGCGACCATTTCGGCCGCCTGCAATGATTTTGAGTCGTGCTATGGATGTCTGGATTCAAACGCCTCCAATTATGACGATGCTGCAACCCAGGACGGAGGCAACTGCGTTTACCCCGGCTGCACAGTGGATTTCGCTTGCAACTATGATTCTTCAGCGAATTCAGACGATGGGAGCTGTGACTACACCTCTTGTGCTGGGTGTCTCAACCCGTTGGGATGCAACTACGATTCCGAAGCAGATATTGCTGCAGAATGCACCTTCCCTCCCTTCGGCTACGACTGTTCTGGTGAGTGTTTGCTTGATTCTGACGGAGACGGTGTTTGCGATCCTTTTGAAATTGAAGGATGTACGGATGCCACAGCCGACAACTACGACAGTGAAGCCACGGATGACGACGGAAGCTGCTTTTACATCGCATTGGGCTGCTTGGACCCCTCTGCCTGCAACTACGACGCCTTGGCCAACACAAACGACGACTCATGCACTTATGCTGAGTTTGGCTTGAACTGCGACGGTTCATGCATTTCTGACGCAGATGAAGACGGAATTTGTGATCCTTTTGAAATTCCTGGATGTCAAGATGCTGAAGCTTGCAACTACATGGATGCAGCCACTGACCCTGCTCCATGTGACTATGCCGACCAACCTTGCGAAACGTGCTCTGGAGAGTCAGACGGTTCTGGTGTGGTCATTGCCGATACCACGGCACCTGCCTTCACTGACGTGCCAGATGATGTCACTGTCGAATGCTCCGATGCACTTCCCACAGAAGAGGCCGTCGCGACAGACGATTGTGGCAATGTCACAATCACAGTCTTTGACGCCACATCCGGAAATTTGAGTTCCGGCAACTACGTGATTACGCGCACTTTCACAGCCACCGACGACGCTGGAAACAGCAGCTCGGCCACCCAGACCATCACGGTCCAAGACACCACAGCTCCTGAGTTCACCTTCGTACCCATGGACTACAGCGTGGAATGCTCGGACGAGATTGTGTTGGAAGAGGCGACTGCCTCGGACAATTGCAGTGTTGCAACCGTGTCTGTGTCAAGTGAAATCACAGATGGTGGTGCCGCAGGAGAATACACCATTACCCGAACCTTCACGGCCACGGACGCTTCAGGAAACGCAACCACCGCCACGCAGGTCATTGATGTACAAAACACACTCGCGCCTGAATTCACATTCGTGCCGGCCGACTTCACCGTAGAATGCTCTGACAACATCTTGCTTGAAAATGCAACTGCTGTCGACAATTGCGGCGGCGCGTACATCGAAGTGTCAAGCGAAACCACGGCCGGCGATGCCGCAGGCAACTACGTGATTGTTCGCACCTTCACGGCCACCGACGACGCTGGAAACAGCAGCACGGCAACCCAGACCATCACAGTCCAGGACACCACAGCGCCGGAGTTCACCTTCGTGCCATCTGGCTTTGAAGTGACGTGCAGTTCTGAATTGCCTTTGGCCTTCGACATGGCAGAAGCCCAGGACAACTGTGGTGAGGCGATTGTCACATTGTCGAGCGAAGAAATTGCTGGCGACAATGGAGCCTACGTTTTGGTTTTGACATACACCGCATCCGATGATGCAGGCAACACCAATGAGGTCAGCATTCAAATCAATGTGGGGGACACCGTTCCAGAAGGAGACTGCGATTGCAACGGAAACCAACTTGATGCCCTTGGAGAATGTGGTGGCGATTGCCTCCTGGATTCAGACAACGATGGCATTTGCGACCTCTTTGAAGTGTTTGGATGCACGGACGAGAGCGCATGCAACTTCATGGTTGAAGCCACAACGGAAGATGGCTCTTGCACCTACCCCGATGCCGGTTTCGATTGTGAAGGGGCTTGTCTCAACGATGCAGATGGAGATGGCATTTGTGATGAATTTGAGATTCCAGGTTGTGACGATGAGGAAGCGCTTAACTACGACTTCAGCGCCACTGACAATGACGGCTCATGTGAATACGCAGGATGCACAGACAACTGCGCTTGCAATTACAATGCAGACGCAGTGTCCGACGACGGGTCATGTGTCTATGATTGCACAGAAGGTTGCATCTACCCTCTCGCCTTGAACTACAATCCAGAAGCCACAGTGGACGACGGGTCATGTGCATTCCAAGGCTGCATGGATGAGACCTACTCCAACTACAATCCGTACGCCACAGTGCAAATGGATGACGATTGTTCCAACGAGCCCGCGGATGCAGATTTGAGCGGCGACGGTGTGATTCAGCTGGATGACCTGTTGAATTTCCTCCAGGCCTTTGGATTGGAGGGCTCGGAAGTCAACAACCTCGAATGGGTTGGCGTTTGTTACGTAGAACCCATTTCAAATGAAGAACTGCTTGCCACAGTATCCACATGTGAAGGCGAAGATTGCTGCGTGAACGATGGTTGTTCTTACCCTGGTGCACTCAACTTCGATCCTCTCGCAATGATTGATCATGGCACGTGTTTGTTCCCGGGTTGCACAGACTCAGGGGCATTGAATTTCGATCCGCTGGCAAACATTGACGACAACACTTGCTTGTATCAGGCATGCCCAGATTTCAATGGCGACGGTTTGATTCAAGTCATCGACTTGATGGACCTCCTCTTGGTGTGGGGAACGGAGTGAGATGATGCTCCTCTGATTGAATTCCACGCGGGGCCTTTAGGGGCCCCGCTTTTGTGTTGGGGTGATGTACTTTTGGGGTCTGATGGGGGCCACAGAAGTCATTTTCATTTTCGCCGTGTACTTGTTGCTGTTTGGCGCGAAGGGCATCCCGTCTTTGGCCAAAACCATGGGTCAGGCGGTCCGCACTTTCCGCAACGCCACCGAGGACATTCAGCGTGAGATTTTGGCAGATGACCGTCCCAAAGCCCGAGATTTTTCGAACGTGCGAGATGTCACCAAGCCTCGTACCGAGGATGAACACGGCCCCGTCGGAGATGGACCCTTGGACGCGGAAGCCTCTGAGAAAGACCGCCCCACGGCATGATGTGGCTTTGGCTCATTGGAGGGCTGGTTGTGCTGGTGGCCGGAGGTGAACTGCTCGTCCAAAACGCCTCGGCCCTCGCCCTCAAAGCCAAGGTTTCTCCCCTCCTTGTCGGATTGACCATCGTCGCGATGGGCACGTCAGCACCTGAATTGTTTGCCTCGTTGCAGGCCGCTTGGAACGGAGATGGCTCCATTGCCATTGGCAACGTGCTCGGTTCTAACGTCGCCAACTTGGGACTCGCCCTGGGGCTGACGGCCCTTGTGGCGCCCGTGACTGTCACATGGCGTGACTTGCGCCTGCATTGGTGGGTCATGATTGCCGCGACGCTGACGTTCATGTTGTTTGTGTGGGACTTGAAACTGACGCGCACCGAAGGCCTGCTGTTTTTGGCCGGTGCGGCGATGTACCTCGGAGGCCAAATCCTCGCCGCCCGCCGCGCCCAAGGCGAAGACGATCCCTTCGTCGCGGAACTGTTGGAAGAAGCCGGAGACGCCACGAAGTCGTACCCCCTGCTTTTGGGCTCGATGATCTTGGGGTGCGTGGGGTTGTTTTTTGGCTCGGAGGCCTTCGTTCATGGCGCCGTTGGGTGTGCCGTGGATTTGGGCGTCAGCACCCATGTGGTGGGGGTCACGGTGGTGGCGTTTGGCACCAGTGTCCCCGAAATTGCCGCGTCCCTCACGGCCGCGCTCAAAGGAAACAGCGCCTTGAGCATCGGCAACTTGATCGGATCCAACATCTTGAATTTGCTTCTCGTTCTCGGGGCCACGGCCGAGGTGGGCAGCCTGAAAGTGTCGCCGGTGGTGCCGGCTCACGACATGTGGTGGATGCTTGGTGCGGCGGTCATGCTGGTGCCACTGATGTTGCTTGGCAAAGGTCAAATCGGCCGAGCCGCCGGCTCCCTTTACGTCGCGGTGTACCTCGCGTACGTGTATTTGGTGGTCGTTCATGGCTGACGACTCCCTCTCTCTTTTCCCGCAAGAAGGACGCGAGGTCCTCCTCGAGGAGATCGATTCGCACGGTCGGCATGCGAAGTGTTGGGTGGCACGTGGCGCCTTTGCGGACCTGTCCTTGCAGGATTGGTGGCGGCGGGTGGCGGAACATGAGGGCGGCTGGCGACAGAACGACATTCGGGTGTTTGGCAAGTGGCACAAAGAACCGCGGCTCACCGCGTGGTGGGGGCCGGCTTACCAATACGCCAATGTGTCGTGGCCGCAGAGGTCCATGTCGAAGGAAGTGCAGGCGCTCAAGGCACGGGTGGAGGCGCTGGCTGCATTTGAATACAACGGTGTCCTGGTCAACGGCTACCGGGACGGACAGGACAGCATGGGGTGGCACCGTGACAACGAACCCGAAATCGACCCCAAAAGCATCGCCAGCCTGAGCTTGGGGGCCTCCCGCACCTTCAAAGTGCGGGACCGCCGCACCAAAGCGGTGATCAACATCGAACTGCAGCACGGCGATTTGCTCGTGATGGAACACCTTCAAGAGGTGCACGAGCACAGCGTTCCAAAGCGGGTCAAGGTGGAGGCACCGCGCATGAATTTTACGTTTCGGCGTTTGGTCTGAGCCGTACCTTCGCGGCATGTCAGTGCACAAAGACGCCAAGCGCATCACGACCCAAGTGGTGCATGAAATGAAGCAAAGCGGCGAGAAAATCGCCATGCTCACGGCATACGACTACACCATGGCCACGGTCGTGGACCAGGCGGGGGTCGACATCATCCTCGTCGGCGACAGCGCGTCGAATGTGATGGCGGGTCACGAAACCACCCTTCCCATCACCCTCGACCAAATGATCTACCACGCCCAAGCCGTGGTTCGCGCAGCCAAACGCGCGTTGGTCGTGGTGGACCTCCCTTTCGGAACGTACCAAGGCAACTCGAAAGAAGCCCTGAACAGCGCCATCCGCATCATGAAAGAAAGCGGCGCCCATGCGGTCAAGCTTGAGGGCGGTCGCGAGGTGCGCGAGAGCATTGAACGCATCTTGTCTGCCGGCATTCCCGTCATGGGACACTTGGGACTGACGCCGCAGAGCATATACAAGTTTGGGACGTACACGGTGCGCGCCAAGGAAGAGGAAGAGGCCTTGCGACTGAAGGAAGATGCCCAAATGCTCGCCGACATCGGCTGCTTCAGCATCGTCTTCGAAAAGATTCCCGCCACGCTCGCGGGCGAAGTCACAGCGATGGTCAGTTGCCCCACCATTGGCATTGGTGCCGGTGCAGACTGCGACGGTCAAGTCCTTGTGCTGCATGACATGCTTGGCATCACGCAGGCCTTCTCCCCTCGTTTCCTTCGCCGATACAGCGACATGGGAGACCAAATGTTCCGCGCCATCCGTCAGTACGTCAGTGACGTGCGGGCCGTGGACTTCCCCAACGATTCCGAGAAGTACTGATGGCACAAGGGCCACGCGACGATCAATCCCGCCGCAACGACGGAACCTTCCACCGGTTTGTCAAGCCCCCCAAGGCGCCCATCGTGCACAGCACGAAGGACAACCTGCAAATCCTTTACGAAGACAA
This sequence comes from uncultured Flavobacteriales bacterium, assembly GCA_965658245.1. Taxonomy (GTDB): domain Bacteria; phylum Bacteroidota; class Bacteroidia; order Flavobacteriales_D; family Sanyastnellaceae; genus UBA11663. The sequence continues at coordinate 3,703 of CBFHRO010000029.1, read as the reverse complement.
CCACATCGTGGCTGTCAACAAGCGAAGCGGCGATGTCGTCCAAGGCAGTGGCACGGGTGAAGCGAGTTTGTGTGAAGTGGTCGCCGAATACGTGGCCCACAAATACAACAAGCCTGGCAAGGCCTACATCGGCACGGTGCACCGTCTCGACCGCCCCGTCAGTGGGGTCATCCTCTACGCCCGGACGAGCAAAGCGCACAAGCGTCTGAGCACCATGTTTCGGCATCGCGAGATGCAGAAGACCTATTGGGCGGTTGTGAAGCCTGCCCCCCCGGAAGTGGAGGGCCACGTGATCAATCACCTCGCGAAAAACGAGAAGCTGAACAAGAGCTTTGCCCACGACAAGCCCGCCGACAACCGCAAGGAATGCGAGCTCATGTACCGCCTCAGAGGCAAATCGGACCACTATGCATTTGTCGAGGTCTTGCCCAAAACAGGCCGACACCACCAGATTCGCGCCACCATGGCACAGCTCGGGTGCCCCATCAAAGGCGACGTGAAATACGGTGCACGACGCACGAATGACAACGCCTCCATTCACCTTCACGCCAGGCGCATTGACTTCATCCACCCCGTCAAGCGAGAGACGGTGTCCATCCTCGCACCGCCGCCGGATGACGTACTCTGGGATGCGTTTGTGGCCATGGACCGTGGGCAGCGCTGAAGCGTGAATGCCGCGTTGACAAGTTTTGCATCAGATGAAGGCTGGACATGACCTGCCTGAGCGGAGGCTCGGCTATTTTTGGGGCTCACATTGACTAGACACCATGAGCACTCCTGAACATCATCGCTGCCTCATCGTTGGATCGGGCCCCGCTGGATACACCGCCGCCATCTACGCCGCCCGTGCGGACATGAAGCCCGTCCTCTACCAAGGACAGCAACCTGGCGGGCAGCTGACGGAAACAACGGAAGTCGACAACTTCCCGGGCTACCCTTCAGGCATCAACGGTCCCCAAATGATGAAGGACCTCGAAGACCAAGCCAAGCGCTTCGACACGGACGTGCGCTACGGATGGGTCACGAAAGTGGACTTCAGCGGCCCGGTGCACAAGGTTTGGGTGGGCGACAACCAGGAAACGGAAATCCACGCCGACACCGTCATCATCAGCACAGGAGCGTCCGCGAAATGGCTCGGCCTCGAAAGTGAGTTGCGCCTGCGCGACATCGGCGGCGGTGTGAGTGCCTGCGCCGTGTGCGACGGGTTCTTCTACCGCAATCAGGAAGTGGTCATCGTAGGTGCAGGTGACAGCGCCTGTGAAGAAGCGAGCTACCTCGCCAAACTCTGCACCAAGGTGACCATGCTTGTCCGCCGCGATGTGATGCGCGCCTCCAAGGCCATGCAACACCGCGTCAACAGCCTCGACAACATCGAAGTCCTGTACAACACAGAGACGGTGGAGGTGCTTGGCGAAGAGGCCGTGGACGGCGTCAAAGTCAAGAACAACGTTTCCGGCAAAGAGCATGTGATTCCCGCAACCGGGTTCTTTGTGGCCATTGGTCACAAGCCCAACACCGACGTCTTCCAAGGCTTCATCAACCTCGACGAGCAGGGCTACATCCTCAACGCCGAGCCGGGCACGAGCAAGACCAACGTGGAAGGCGTGTTTGTCAGCGGTGACGCCGCAGACAAGGTCTACCGCCAGGCCATCACCGCGGCCGGCACAGGATGCATGGCAGCACTCGACGCTGAGCGCTACCTCGCGGAAAAGGGCCTGCACTGAGTCGAGACATGCGTCGCCCCCCCCTGTTGACGCTGGCTGCGTTCCTGACCATGGTGACGTTCATGGGGTGCCAAGCGGGTGAGACACAGGACAACGTCCGACCAGAGACGAATTTGGACGCCCTGGTCGCGTCGGACACCCTACGAGATTCGCAGCCTGAAAGGCCGCGGGAGCGCGTCGTCAAGGTGCCCCCCGTTTCCGAATTGTTGGGAAATGTCCGCCCCGCCAACGACAGTGCCTTTGCGGAATTGCCCCCGCGCGTGGCCTCACGATCGGGGCTCTACCTGCGCACCGAAGCAAGGGATGCGTTCATTCGCATGTACGACGCCGCCCAAGTCGATGGCTTGACGCTGACGGCGCTCAGTGCAACGCGTCCCTTCAGCCATCAAGCCGCGATTTGGAACCGAAAATGGAATCGTCCACAGGCCATGGGCATGGCGCCATTGGAAAGGGCACGTGACATCCTTCGATACAGCTCCATGCCCGGCACCAGCCGCCACCACTGGGGGACCGATGTGGACATTTACAGCCTGGAGCCCTCTGATTTTGACGCGGGCGACGGCGCATGCGTTGTGGCGTGGCTTCGCACGCACGCGGGTCGGTTTGGATTCGTGGAAGTCTACACCACAGAGGCAACGCGTCCGGGCTACCAGCCGGAGGCGTGGCACTGGAGTTATTTGCCCCTTGCAGGTCCTTTCCTGGATGCGCTCAACGAATCACACAAGCGAGGCGACTTGCCCAAACTTGATGGATTTGAAGGTGCCTTCATCGCAGACTCCCTGCGCATTTTGGAAGACTACATCAACGGCATCAATCCTGCCTTGTCGGAGTGAAAGCCCTGGTTAGTCCTTCGAAGGCAACGTCCAAACGGGAACCTGCTCCCCGAGCAACACACGATCGACATTCACCACACCGGGATTTCTTGAAACCATGTCCATGGCGCGGACCTGCGCATCACAAAACCCATCATAGGTTTCAAGCAGGTTGCCCATGATGGTCAGCATGGTTTGATACGAGTCGGTCACGCCCCACATGCGAAACGTCGCTTCTCGTTCGGGAGTGGGGTCAACCAAACGACAGACATTCCACAAGTTGGGCACCTGAGCCAAGATTTGTCCGGCTTCCTCCGCCTTCGACGTTTCGACTTTCACTTCGATGAAACAAAACAGTTCGTAGCCAAGCGCCTTCCAGTCCAAATCTGCGTGAACGCCTTTGATGATGCCCTCTTCCTTCATGCGCTTGATGCGAGAATGTGTCGGTCCTGGCGTCAAGCCCACCAATTCTCCAATGGCCTGGTTGGTCATGCTCGCATCTTTTTGCAAGGCTTTCAAAATGGCCACATCGACCGCATCCAGTGGGCGCTTTTTGCTCATCTTCACTCAATGACTTCAATTCCTTTCGAAAATACGAAGATTTAGGCATGCAAACGCTTCAGGGACCGCAATTTCTTTCGTTCAAAGAAGTGCCTCAATCGCCTCCCAAAATCTCTTTGAGCTCTTGGGCCAACCCCAATCCCAAGTCGTCTTGCTGCATGCTGAGGTGGCCAAGCAGCTCATCCACACTGTCCACACCGCGTTGCAGGTTGTCACGCATTTCCAGGAGTTGAGATTTTCTGCGACGGAACGACTTGAGAAGCACATGCGCTCCCTGCACCTCGCGCACAATCATGGAAGGATTCCAAGGCTTTTCAAAAAAGCGATACACCAGGCCCTCGTTCAGTGCGGCGAGCACCACGTCGTGGTCAGCGAAGCCCGTCAAAATCATTTTGACCACCTCAGGGTGAGATTCCTTGGTGGTGCGCACCAAGTCAATCCCCGTCATGGATGGCATGCGCTGGTCTGTGATCATGACGTCAATCCGCTCCTGGGCGAGCGCCTCCAAGGCTTCGCTTGCTCCTTGTGCCAGACGGACCTCAAAATCTCGACGAAACGCCGCATTGAATGCAGTCAAGTTGCCCGATTCATCATCCACGTACAACA
>CBFHRO010000028.1:0-25859 GCA_965658245.1 uncultured Flavobacteriales bacterium | reverse complement strand
GGTGCAAAGATGCAACGCACGTCCCGAAAGAAAGGTTGATGTGGGACGCAGGTTGCACTCAACGGCGGTCGGTCACCACCAGCGATGCCGCATCGAGCATCATGGCGTCGACTTCGGCTGTCGAGGTTCCGTCATAGAGGCCCCGGATGCGGTTCTGTTGGTCTACCAGAACGAATGTGTCGCTGTGGAAGAACCCTCCGGCCGCCGTGTCGCTTTCGAGCGCCGTGAGGTAATACCCAAACCGCGCCTGATCATAAAGGTCTTCCTTGTCGCCGGTGAGGAATTTCCAGTTGGTGGTGTCTGCACCCAACCGGGTGGCATACGTCTTCAACCGCTCAGGCGTGTCTCGAATGGGGTCCACGCTGTGGCTCATCAGCATGACGTCGCCCGCCAAATCGTGGTCTTTCAGCCAGGCTTGCGTTCGGGCGAGTTGGCTGCTCATGATGGGACAAATTGTGGGACAGTGCGTGAAGAAGTAGTCGACAATTTTCACCTGACCTTCCACCGTGCGGTGACTGATTTCCACGCTGTCAATGCCTGTGAAGGCAAACGCGGGGATGGTGTGGCCTTCCGGACCCAATACGGGCAGCTCGGGGTGTTCCTCAAGCGCTTCGGTCAGTTTCTCACGGGCATATTCCGCCACGTCGCGCTCCTTTTTGAGCAAGGCGATGTCTTCGACCGCGTCGCGGATGGCGTCCTCGGAGGCGGCGTGGTACACCCCGCGCAAGAACCCTTCCGTATCCACCAACCAAATCGTGGCCACATTGTTGGGCTCCTCAGGGTCACGCTGAATCATGAAGTCCTCTGCCACGATTCGATTGATGTCCTCCGCTTCGCCCGTCAAATACTGCCACTTCCCTGTAAATCCATTGTAGCGCGTGTTCCGCTCGACGTATTCCTGAAGGACTTCAGGCGTGTCGTGCTCGGGGCTCAATGAGAAGCTGACGACCACGATGTCGCCTTCGTCGCGGTATCGGAAGTTGGGCCACAACAATTGGCGTGTCACCTGTGCCACGTGGGGGGCATCGGTGCCGTAAAACGCCGCGAGCCACACCTTGCCGCGCAATTCCTCGCTGGAAAAAGGCTCTCCGAGGTGGTTGACGAGGTCAAAGTCGCCGACGCGTTGGGCGTCGAGGGTTTGGCCTTCCATCGCCCCGTCAACGGTGTAGTAGGGGAGGGTGTTGAAGTTGTGGTCCGTGAGCAACCCAAAAAAAACCAGCCCTGCCAAAGGCAGGGCCAGCATCATTGCAGTAAGAATCAATCGGTTCTTCAACATGCCCATGGGCGGTCGCTCAGTGGAGGGTGTTGAAGCTGTTCAGGTGTCCAAAGCCTTCCGTGATCGCGATGAAGATCAGGTAGCAGATGAACAACACATACGGGGCGATGACCGCACGCTTCAAATTGCGGCGCTCGTCGCCAAGGTGCATGAAGACCAAGACGATGTACGCCGCCTTGACCAGGGTCATGACGATGAAGGTCCACTTGATGGCGGTCCAAGTGAAGGCTTCAGACCGCTTGAAGATCACACCCATGCCCACCTCGACGGCAGTGATGAGGGTCAACAATGCGGTGACAAACCAAATTTTCTTGCGAATGGCTGCACCCGCTTCTTCGCTGTGGTGCGCCGCCATGGCATAGCTGTCGTTGACAATGAGATCGTCGCGTTCCATGTCAGATGAGGTAGAAGAAGGTGAATACAAAGACCCAAACGAGGTCGACAAAGTGCCAGTACAATCCGGTTTTCTCCACCATCTCGTAGTGGCCGCGGCGCTCAAATACCCCGTTCAACGCCATCAAGAAAATGATGATGTTGATGATCACGCCGGAGAACACGTGGAATCCGTGGAATCCGGTGATGAAGAAGAAGAAGTTCGCATAGGTCTGCTGGACGGCGTATTCGCTGTCCTCGAGGTTGGCACCAAACGAGAACACCTCGCTGCGCGCGTTCCAAAGTTTGACCGCTTCGTCGCCAGAAACGTGGCTTTCGTCCTCCACGTACTTGTTGAAGGTGAGGCTGTGCAATTGGGCACTGTGCTCGTGCTCGCCGTACTGCGTCAAGGTGATGTGGCCATCTTCTTGGGTCAACGTCGTGTTGGCATCCCCTTCGCTCCAAGGCTCCGCCAAGTGACCAAAGTGGTGATCCATGAAGATCATTTCGCCTTCCGCCAACGTGAACGTCTCCCCGTTGTCGGCGGTGACAGTCACTTCTTTGGCCAATTGGAAACCTCCGCCTGAGCCATGGATGAAGTGCGACCATTCCCAAGCCTGAGAGCCGAGGAAGAAGAAACCGCCAATGATGGTGGCGCCGAGCCACTTCAACACACCGGCCTTGTCGTTGCGGTGGCCCGCCTCCACGGCGAGCACCATCGTGACCGAGGAGACGATGAGGATGAAGGTCATGAGGGCCACGTAGATCAGCGGATACTGTCCGTCCAAGCCGGGAAGGGCTCGGAAGACTTGCTCGCCGATGGGCCATGCGTCTTCGGATGTGGCACGTGCAAACCCGTACGCCGTCAGCAACCCACCAAAGGTGAGCGCATCGGAGACGAGGAAGAACCACATCATCATTTTTCCGTAGGTGACGGAGAAGGGGCTTTGACCTCCGCCCCACAGGACGTCAGTCGGGATCGTTTCGGTGTTTCCAGCCATGGTCTGAAATTGTGACGCGAAAATAAGGCAATCGCGTTACCTGCACCACCTAGAATGCCTCCAAATCAAGGCCTGTGTCCACAAGCAAGCGTGAACAGCTGCCTCGCCGGCAGGGGAGTCAGTGCAAGAGGAACAAGAAGGCAAAGAGATACAGCCACAACAGGCCCAAAAAGTGCCAGTAGATGCCCGTCGCCTTGAGCCGGACCGTGTCCCCCTGGTGAATCACCCCCGTGAAAATGCGGATGCCGTTGACCACCAGGTAAATGAGCCCAAACACCAGGTGCAAAATGTGCACCATCACAAGCGCCCAGATGTACCCGCCGCCGCTGTTGGACGATTGCAACACCTTGGTGGTGATCGGCTGCACCATCAGGGCGTCGTCGGGCGCGTAGAGCTCTCCACGGGCGGCGTCGTGCAGAAGGACTTGCCCGTCGTAGCGGAAATCGTAATCTTCTCCATAGACGGCGTTGCTCTCATACAAGGCCGCGAGGTTGTTCCAACGGAAGGCCGTGCCTTGTTCCGTGTCGTTGGTGTTCCACCCCATGCCCACCGATGCGAGGTCTTTCCAGCCCTCCGCTTGCGTGACGGTGAAGCCGATGCCAAGCACCAAGGTCAGGGCGAGACCGACGATGCCTTGGTTGGTTTGGCCTGCTTTCACGGCTCGGGTGGCCCACCACAACGTGGCGCTGCTCAGCGCAATCAATGCATTGCTCATCCAAAACATGTCCGGCGCGGGAATGTGCACCCAAAATTGGCCCATGTTGCTCACGATGTAGGCCGACGTGAAACCGGCGAAAAGCATGGTCACGGCGAAGACGATGAAGTACATCAACATGGTCTTGGTGCGCTCACGCACTTGGCCATCGAGGCCTTCAAAGACGCGTTCACTCATGGGTTCAAGGGGATTTTGTCGAGGACATAAACGATTTGGACCAAAGGCAGGTAGGCGAAGCTCGCGAACATCAATCGGCGTGCCGCATCCAGCGTCAAGTCACGCAGGAGTTGGTACGCAAACCAGGAAAATCCGAGGCCAGCCAGCACCGCCACCGCGAACGCAACATCTCCCACCATGGGTTGGTTCAGCGCCCAAGGCAACATGCTGGCTGGGATGCAGAACAAGGTGTACAAGAGGATGAGTTGGGCGGAACGGGCGGTTCGGCCTGCGTTGAAAGGGAGCATCTTGTATCCCGCCTTGGCGTAGTCTTCGTGGGCGAGCCATGCAATGGCCCAAAAATGCGGGAACTGCCACATGAACTGCACGGCGAACAGGGTTCCGGGCTCAATCCCAAAGTCCCCCGTGGCCGCCACGTACCCAATCATCGGAGGCAGGGCGCCGGGAAAGGCCCCCACGAACACGGACAGGCTCGTCTTGCCTTTCAAGGGCGTATAGATGAAGGCGTAGCTCACAATGGCCGCCACCCCAAGCCATCCGCTCAGGGGGTTCAGGCTGAACAAGCATCCCAGCCCCACTGCCGCTGCGATCAAACTCCACACCAAGGCCTGCGTCACCGACATGCGCCCTGTGGGCAGGGGACGGTCTTGGGTGCGTTTCATCAGGCCGTCGACGCGGCGCTCGATGATTTGGTTGAGGCCGTTCGACGCGCCTGTCAATGCGTATCCGCCTAAGGTGAGCAATAAGAAGGCGCGGATGTCCATGGTTTCCACCGCCATGAACCACCCGAGCACCGCCGAAAGCACGACAAAAAAGCCGAGGCGGAGTTTGAACAAGGTGGCGAGGTCGCGATGCATGGGCCGCAAAATTACTGCACGAAGCTCGGTCGGTCTGCCCTTCAGGTCACCAATCGCGTTCGTCCATCACGCGCGCTTGCCGGATGCCAATTTCGAGGCGTCCGGCATTCCAAGGTTCTTGCCATGCCCCCGGGGCGTCTTGGTCCTCCAGACGGGTCCAGGCCCGAACGAACGCCTCAACACCCCCGACGCCGTAACGCTCGCCAAGGGGCATGCTCACGTCGAGTTCGAGTCGAGACACGCGGCTGCGCACGCCTTGACCCAGCACATGTCCATCTTCCCCTTCGCGCTCGGAAAACGAGGTCCACGGCATCTCTCCAGCCGCGTAAGACAGCAAGGACTCGCCACCGCCGATCGACCGACCTTGCGTGCGATTCAAGTAACTCAGACGCACCGTGTAGACCTCACGGACCACGGCGCGAATGCGCGCGCGCCCCTCCACAAAATTGGCCCCGCCAGGGTGGCCCAAGGGCTGATGCAGGTGGGAATAAGCCAGGGGCAACGTGTTGTGTGTGTACGTCCAGGGCCGAACCGCGGCTCCTTCAACCAACCAGCCAAACTTGCCTGAACGGCTCATGGAGGACATGCCTATGAGTACGCCCCATTTGTTGCCCCACCAGCCGTTGCGCTCCAAGAGTTTGGACACAAGCAGTTCGTCGAGCAAGAGCTGTCCGTAAGCCGTCACACTTTGTCCACGTCGCCAACGGGATTGGTGCGAGAGTTGGGCGCCCAACAAAGCGTTGTCCGCGGAGCCGAGGCTGTATTCTCGCGGGCGAAACGCGGCCATGGGGATGAGGTAGTGTGGTTCGATTCGGCCTTGAAATGCCACATCGTTGCCCCGCCATTTCACTGCGCCAAACAGTGCGCCGCTCCAACCCCGGCCCAACGCAACCTCGGTCCATTGGGCCGCGAGCCACCCTGTTTCGACGGTGTCGGCCTGCACGTGCCGGGTCCGAATCAATGCGTGGGCATACTGCACAATGCCGGCATCCACCCACAGCCTCGCGCCGAGCGCAGGGGCCATGTGACGGTCCAAAAACAGCGAGCGCGCCCCCCGGCCCCAGTGGTGGCTTTCCTGCCCCACACGAACGGCGACCGAAGGGGACAACGACCAAGACAGGGCGCCCTCGAGGCGTTCCACCGAGGCCACGGATTCATTCAGCAGCGCGGCATTTCCCAATCCGTCCATGCTCCCGTGATCGGCCACTTCCCGTGCGAGGGGAAACCCCAACGGGATGCGCCATCGCGAGGCGGCGACGTGATAACGGCCTTTGTTTTGGAAGGTGCCGGAGGTTCCGAGGCCGATGGCCGTGCTGGATGCCCGGAAATCGCCGACAATTTGGCGCGCCTCCCCCACGACCGCGATGCCTTCGAAGGCGTTGCCAGTGGGCTGCAGTGCGGCAGGACGATTCCATGCTGTCAAGGGCTGAATGCTCGGCACCAACACGCCCGCGCTGTCGCTGGCCCGACGGACCTCTCCCGCAGCGGCATCCAGCGGCAAGTGCCAATGGGTGGAGGTGGGGGTTTGGGCCCAAAAGATGCCACACCCCATGATCCACACCCAGGTTGCAAGAGGGAACTTCATCAAGCCACGCGTCGGGGACCGGGGTTGGAGGAGGAAGAGGGTTTGGCCCCGTCGGCCTCCAAGGGGGCGGAGAGGGACGAAACGCCCAGACCCATGCGCACCATGAAGTAGGGCACGGAGCCCAGTGCAAACGCCAACCCGAGCAACACAAAGAATTGCGAAGTGCGTCCCATTCCTCCCCATGCTTCATGGGGTTGAAAGGCCAACACCACGAACAACAAGGTGTACATCCACAACGCTGCAGAGGTCAGCCGGTGTCCCCAACCGAGTTGCATCAGCAGGTGGTGAATGTGCCGGCGGTCTGGGGTGAAAGGCGATTGGCCGTTGAGCACGCGCAGGGTGAACACACGCAACGTGTCCACCAGCGGAAACGCGAGCAGGCACATGGCCGCCACAGGCCGCACGACGCCGGGGAGGGTGGCGACATCGGGGGTTTGGACCACACTGACCGCCATGACGTAGGCCATGAGACCGACCAACAGGGATCCGCTGTCCCCCATGAAGATTTTCGCGGGGTGGAGATTGAAAACCAAAAAACCCGCCAGTCCGCCCGCTACCGCGGCACCGACGTACGCCGTCATCATGTCCCCCGTCCAATACGCCCACATCCCAAACGCCGACATGGCCACCAATCCATAGCCGCCTGCCAACCCATCGACCCCGTCAATCAGGTTGATGGCGTTGACAATGACGACGTAGACGAACAAGGAGAACACGGCGCTCAAGAGCGACGGCAACTGGTTCAAGCCAAACAGTCCGTCGAAGTGGTCGATTTTCAAGCCCAGTCCCCAAATCAGAAAGCTTCCAATGGCGAGGTGGACCATGAGCTTTTTGCCGGCGCCCATGCCCATGATGTCGTCTTTGAGTCCCATGAAAAAGATGGGCACCGAGGCTCCCAAAACCCCGAGCCACCGCACGGAGGTCCAGCCAAAAGCATCCGAAAACGCAAACGTCACCAAGGTGCTGCACAACGTGGCGGCAAAGAGCATGACGCCGCCCACGGTCGGCACCGACCGGTGGTGAAGTTTTCTCGATTCACTGGGCTCGTCGACGAGGTGCTTGCGTTTGGCCACCATGATGAGGGAGGGCATGCCAAAGAGCACAACCAAAAACGCGAGCACGGCCGGGAGCATCAAGGAAGTCATGGTGGGCCAAAGGTAGTGGAGCCCGGCGTCATGCCCATGCAGTGGGAGAGGCCCACCCGCAACCGAGCGCCCTCCGCGGGCAGGGAAAAATGGGTGGCCCCTTGCCAAAGTTCCGCACCCAGGATCACATGCAACGGCCATGCCTTTTGCAGCGCATACGCCACCCAAGCCTCGGCCACCTTGAAAGAACCCACAGCTGCAGCCCTGCCTCCCGCGGTCCATGTGGAGGTCTTCCAACGTCCGTGCAATTCGGTGCGCCAAACGGCGTCCACAGATCCTGTGGGCCTGAGCACGGCGGACACGGGCGTGCCTGCATTGAGCAAGGCAATTTGATCGTCTTCAAGTGCGGGCAGGCAGGTGGTGCCCAAGGTGAAAGCCCAGGCCAAGGAGGGCCGCCATGACGTCGCCACCCCCCATCCTTGGTGCGAGGTCCACTCTCCGGCAACCTGCACCTTGTTGGAGGCGGTGCGCCACGTGCTGGACAAACTCAGCCAGCTTCGCCACGCAAACCGGCCCAAAGAATCCGTGTCGAGATCGCCTGTCCAAGGACGCTCGCGAAGAACACCACCAAGCAACCCCAGCGATCCCCACGATCGGGGGCTCCAGCTGAAGTCGATCCACCCCGCGTCGGTCTGGCGAAACAGGCTCTCAGTGGAGCCTCCGGCGGGTCCACGTTCGGTCCCGGTCCACCGGGCTGCGGTGGTTTGGGCAGACAGGCCGTTGGGTCGAACCCACCTCACGCATGCCCTTGGGAAGGAAGCCGCTTCGTCCGAGAAGGTCAAGGGCGACGGCAAGGCACCCCATTGCGCCGGGGCGTAGGCTGTCGAGAAGAGGAGGGAATCTCCTTGGGTTGAAACGTGGCTGTAGCGGGAAGTGACCCTGGCGCGCGCCACGTCGATCCTGCCGCCCGAAGTGAGCTTGGCCCGTCCCCAACCTGGCAGGGCGGTGGATTCTGTCATGGTGGCGGCGTCCCACGCCCCGGCCCATCCTTGCATCTCTTCCAGCGACCCATCGACTCGCCAAACGCCATCCAAGGCTGCTTCGAAGTGGGCGCCACGGAGGTTGTCCCAAGGAGAAACGGCAGCTTCAGATGTGGTGGGAGGGGTTCCTGTGAGGTGCCGAACCGTGAACCAAGGGTCCAAGTGCAAAGTCATTTGCGGAGTCTCCCAGGTCAATCCGTGCTGACGCAAGGACCAAGTCACGTCTCCCGTCTGAGGTCCGAGCAGGGAATCCGCCTTGCCCATGGACTGCCCCCATGCCGAGGAGGTGAGCAGCATGAATGCCGCGCCTGCCCAACGGCAACGGGTCATCCGCGCAGGGTTTCGCCCTCCAATGAAGCCTTGAATTCTTCATAGACAGCCCGGATGCCCTGCTCGAGTGGTGTGCTGGCAGTCCAGCCGAGGGCCGTCATTTTGGAAACGTCAAGGAGTTTGCGGGGCGTGCCGTCGGGCTTGGTGGTGTCCCACGTCAAGGCACCCTCGAAGCCCACGACGCGGGCCACGGTCTCGGCGAGCGTCTTGATGGTGACATCCTGGCCGGTGCCGAGGTTGACCCATCCGGCGTCGTTGTGGACGTCCATCAAATGCAGGCATGCTTCTGCCAAATCGTCCACGTGCAAGAACTCGCGCATCGGCGACCCCGTGCCCCAGCAAACCACCTCCGCAGCACCATTCTCCTTCGCTTCGTGGAAGCGCCGAATCAAGGCGGGCAACACGTGGCTGTTTTCAGGATGGTAGTTGTCTCCCGGGCCATAGAGGTTGGTAGGCATGGCGCTGATGAAGTTGCAGCCGTGCTGGTCGCGGTAGGCGTCGCACATCTTGAGGCCGGCGATTTTGGCAATCGCGTAGGGCTCGTTGGTGGGCTCCAGCGCACCGGTCAGCAGCACCTCTTCCGACATGGGTTGGGGCGCGTGTTTGGGATAAATGCAAGAACTGCCCAAAAAGAGCAGCTTCTCCACGCCCGCCCGGCGGCTGCCTTCAATCACGTTCGCCTCCATGATGAGGTTGTCGTAGAGGAAGTCCGCCTTGTAGGTGTTGTTGGCGTGAATGCCGCCCACCTTGGCTGCCGCCAAGTACACGTGCACGGGCTTCACCTCTTCCAAAAACGCAAACACCGCCGCCTGATCGCGCAAATCCAGCTCGGCAGAAGTGCGAAGGACCAAGTTGGTGTGACCCCGCTGTTTCAGGGCCCGCACCAACGCGGAACCGACCATTCCGCGGTGTCCAGCAACATAGATGGGGGCGTCGAGTGAGGTCATGGTCCGAAGGTACAAAGGAGGGGTCAGCGTGGGCCGTTCATGGCGTGCCTCAGGCCGTCGCCGACCCATGTGAAGGCGAGGACCAAACTGGCGATGAGCGCGCCCGGAATGAGCGCGAGCCATGCGTGATCGGTGGTCAGCAAGTGGGCGTGTTCCTTGACAATGTTGCCCCAGGAAGGCATGGGGATTTGGGCTCCCACGCCCAGGAAACTCAATCCCGCCTCAATCAAGATGGCGGCGGCAAAGTTGGCGGCACATACGACCACAAGTGGGCCGACGGCATTGGGCAGCATGTGACGCAGCATGATGCGCCATGCCGGCAAGTCGAGCGCCTCCGCCGCCTGCACGTACGCCTGCTCCCGAAGGCTGAGAAATTGCCCTCGGACAATGCGCGCCACCTCGACCCACATGGTGAGGCCGATGGCGAGGAACACCTGCCAAAAGCCCTTGCCAAACGCGAGGGTGATGGCCAAGACCATGAGCAGGGTGGGGATGGACCACATCACTTGAAGGAACCACGACAGCACCCTGTCCACGCGGCCGCCCATGTATCCGGCGAGGCCGCCCAGCAACAAACCAAGGATCAGGCTGATCAGCACCGAACCCGCCCCCACAGACAAGGAAATGCCGCTGCCAGCCATCAACCGGCTCAGGAGGTCGCGTCCGTAGCGGTCGGTTCCGAGCCAAGCGGTGTGGGTGTCACCTGCCTCGTCGAGCCACTCGGCCCCGGGTGCCAAAAGTCCCCGCTCGAGATGTTGGTCGTTGGCCATGGGCGTGGCGTCGGGCCGAATCGCACTTCCCGCAATGGCAATGAACAGCCAAAGCAGAATCCACACTGCCCCCACGGCAGCCATTCGGTGAGACCAAAACGCGTTCACGGGTCGCAAGTTCGGCCTTTCCACGTTGGTTTGGAAGCGATGCCCCATGGACGAAGGAGCCCCGCCTGTGCCATCAGGATCAGCGGCACCTGCGCGGGTTGGGTCAGTCCAAGCATCGCCCCTTGAACCCAAGTCGTCTGCAGCCCAAACCACTGCGCCACAGGCCTTGCATAGGCCTGATTCATTGCCGTCACCAGCGTCCACCATCCCCACGCCAGCCCCCACATGCTCGATGTGGATGCCACGCATGCGCCCATCCACAAGGTCCATTGCGCGACTGACATCCACGCCATCCACCACGCAGTTTGCTTTGCACGTCGGTCATAGTGCACGGCTTTACCGGCCCACCGCATGCGCTGCTGAATCCATGCAGAAAAGGAGGTGGCTCCTGCGGTGCGCACGGTGGTGCGTGCATCCGAAAGCCATTCCACGCGATGTCCTCCGCGCTGAAGTGCTTGGACGACCAAGGTGTCGTCCCCCGAAGCGCCCAAGTTGCGGGTGTCGGGGTAGGTGTCCTCCCGCACGGCCATGTTGGCGCCAGAGGCCGAACCCGGGAGGTCGCGGACAAGGCATCCGGCGGACCAGCCCATTTGGGCGGCGTAATCCAGGGCTTGCATCCCCTCCCACAAAGAGGGCGATTGCGGCGTCAAGCTCAGCACCACGGGGCCGGCCACACAAGCCGTGTTTGCATCGACCTGACTCAGGCGGTCTTGCCAGCCCCGTGCCCACGATGGGCCGAGTCGGACGTCGGCATCCAGCGTCACCACCCAAGGTGTGCTTGCGGCTGTCTTCCCTGTGATCAGCGCCGATTTCTTGCCCGTTCCTTCGGCAGGCAGGACCTCAAGTTGTCCTCGTTGTGCGAGTTGATGAGAAGCGGCCAAGGATGCGGTGTCGTCGGTGCTGTGGTCGTCCACCACAAGGATTTGGACTTGGATGTCTTGCGCGGCCAAATCGTCCAGCACGTTCCCCAAAAGTTGCACTTCGTTGCGCGCGGGAATCACCACGGTCCACTCCACGGCACGAGACTCTTCATTGACCCCAGAGGTCAACGCCGTGCGCCAAGCGCGAGACCAACCTCGCAAAGTCCAAGCGTGCAGGGCGGCCACAACACCAGCCACGACGAAAGCCCAAGGTTCCCAGCCCGCCATCAAAAGGTCCATCAAGAGGTCTTCATTGTGCGCCAGGGTTGCCCCACCCACATCAATCCGAGGGCGGCCGATCCCACGCGGTTGACCAACCAAAGGGCAAACGTGGCCGCCACGACCCCGGGTAGATGCGCGTCAAACACCCATGCCGCCATGGCCTCACGCACCCCGAGTTCTGCTGGCCAGGGGATGGACCCCACCGCACACCACACCGCGGCGATGCGGGGATGCCCATAGGCAATCCACTGGGAGGGTGCAAGTACGTTCCAAGCAGAGAGCATCAAGAGGTATTGCGTGGCAAAGGTGACATACCGAAGCAGGCTCAACGCGGCCACGGACCCATGAAAGCGCAGCGACAACCACCGGCCGACGAGGGCAACCAAAAGACCCAACATGCCTGCCCAAAACCCGAATCCCGCCAAGGCCAATGCAGGGATGGCGAAGAACCACGTGGCCCAGCCCTGACTTGCCGCACCCAAGGCGAAGGCCTTGGCACCGGCCTCGCTTTTCAACCGCGGATCATCGACGGTTGCAAGACGTCCTGCGCCGTCGGCCAAGCGGAAGGGACCGAGAAGCGCCCAGGTTTGGCCCACGAGCACTTCCTTCCACACCACAGCCCAAGACCGCGATGTGCCGGGCTCCAAGGCATCTGAGGAAAGCCTGCGCCATTTCCAAGCCTCCAGGCCGAGGTTCAAGGGCCAAAGCAACACGGCCATGACGAGGCAGGAAGCGCGGGTCAGCGTGGCTTCGGCCAGTGACGACCACCCGCCATGGGTGGATAACGTCCAAGTGAGCCCTGCCACAGCCACCAACGTGGTGATCCAGGAGAGGGAGCGCCGATGTTCACGAACCCATGAGGAAGCTTTTTCAAAGCGGGGGCTCCACGCCTCGCGAAGGGAGGCGTACTTTGTCAGATAGAATGACCGGCGCATCGGTCCGAAGTTAATCCATGCCCTCCACCAAAAACCTTCCTGCTGAACGCATCATCCTCGGCATCGACCCGGGCACGACGATCATGGGATATGGGGTGATTCGTTGCCATGGGAAGAGCCAGGTAGAGCTTGTCGAAATGGGGGCGTTGCACATGACCAAAATCAAAGACCACGCCCTCAAGCTCAAGCGCATTTTCGATCGCGTGTCCGGATTGATTGAAACGCATGCGCCTGACGATTTGGCGGTGGAGGCGCCGTTTTTTGGGCAGAACGTGCAGTCCATGCTCAAATTGGGCAGGGCCCAGGGGGTGGCGCTGGCTGCGGCCTTGGCCCATGAGATTCCCGTGGCGGAGTACGCGCCCCGTCGGGTGAAGCAAGCGGTGACCGGAAGTGGTGCGGCGTCCAAGGAGCAAGTGGCAGGCATGGTGCAGCGGACGCTCAAGATCCCGACAGAGGACATGCCCAAGGACTTGGATGCCACGGATGGCTTGGCGGTGGCTTTGTGCCATCATTATCAGCTGGCCACACCCAAAATGCAGCGTGGCGCAGGGGGTTGGAAGGCGTTTTTGGCGGACAATCCGGACCGGATTCGCACATAAAGACACTTTCTTAAAACCCTAAATTACTGGTTTTCAATGATTGTTCTATAAAAATTATGTTTATTACACAATTAGATGTAACTTTATCAAAGGGAACTCGTTAGAGAACCCTGAAGCGCAAGCTTCGATAACAGTTTACTTGTTTTCATTCAACAGTGGGAGGGTCGCTCGACGGAGTGGCCCTCTTTTCTTTTGCACCAAATCGCATATGCGGTGGGGCATTCGAGGCTGAAGTGACATTTTTTTCAACCCGAGTGTAACCTTTCAAGAGGAGGTCCCGTTAAAGACCCTGAAGCGCAAGCTTCGATAACAGTTTACTTGTTTTCATTCAACAGTGGGAGGGTCGCTCGACGGAGTGGCCCTCTTTTCTTTTGCCCTGTTTTGGGGAAGACGTGCTGCCACGTTCAGGCTTGGTGCCGGCGGAACGCGTCGTCGATGAGGCGCGAGATCAGGGACGTCTTGTCCATGCCTGCGACCTCGGCCTGTTGAGGAATGATGCTTTGGGCACTGAATCCAGGCACCATGTTGACCTCAATGACATGCGGCTCTTCGCTCTCCTCCATCATCATGTCCACCCTGGCCATGCCCTGCAGGTGCAAGGTTTGGTAGACGGCTTTTGCCTGCCGTTGCAAGGCGGCCACGTCTCGGTCGTCCAACGAGGCAGGCGTGATTTCGTGGCTCTCCCCGTCGTACTTGGCAGCGTAGTCAAAAAAGTCGTTGTGGGACACGATTTCTGTGATGGGCAAGGCTTGGATGCCCCCCTTCCCGTCAGGAACGACGCCGCAGGTGAATTCCCGTCCTTTCAGAAGGGCTTCCACCAAGACGGTGCTCGTGCCGGTCTGCCGCGCTTCGAGCACGGCAGGCCACAATTGGTCCTGTGAGGCGACTCGGGTGATGCCAATGCTTGAACCCGATTCGTTGGGTTTCACGAAGCACGGCAGGCCCAAGGTGGCGACGACCTCAGATTGTCGGGGCTCATCCCACGTTTCCGTGGGCATGCATTCCACGGAGCGAGCCACGGCAATCCCCGCATCGCGCAGCAGGGCCGTGGTCCATCCTTTGTGAAAGGTGGTCGCCATGACACGGGCACTTGCGGTGGTGTGGGGAATGCCACACAAATCGAGGTGGGCTTGCAACAACCCGTCTTCGCCAGGCGTGCCATGCACCATCACAAAGGCCAAATCCGCCCGAACCGTTGCCCCCTCCGCGTTGGTGTAGGCCAGCGTTTCCTTGTTGACGGGTGTCCGCGCGCCGGAGTCGGGATGTTCTACCCACCATCCGTCGGGGTCGATGTGCACGAGGTAGGGCGTGAAGCGGGTGCGGTCCATGTGGGCCATCACCATGGCGGCGCTGCGACGGCTGACGTCAGCTTCGCCGGAGTATCCGCCCGCCAGGACAGCGATGTGTTTGGAAGCACCCATGCTTCCTCAAAAGTCAGGCAGATTGGGTCCCACTCACACGCAGGCCCTCCCGAAGTTTCAACACGTCGCGTTGAACGGACGGCACATCGGGGCCTGTCACTGTCACGTGGCCCATCTTCCGGTGGGGCTTCACGGTGGACTTGCCATAGAGGTGGGCATGGACGTTGGGCAACGCAAGGGCCTCTTTCATGCCCTCGTACACGGGGGTGCCATGGGCATCGGGCGCGCCGATGAGGTTGAGCATGGCCGAAGCCGGGTGCAGGGGAGAGGTGTCGCCCAACGGGAGGTTTAGCACCGCCCGCAAGTGCTGCTCAAACTGCGAGCACACGTTGCCTTCAATGGTATGGTGCCCGCTGTTGTGGGTGCGCGGCGCCACTTCATTCACCCATAGTGCGCCCTCGCGGTCGAGGAACATTTCCACGGCGAGCAGCCCTACAAAATCCATCGACGTGACCACGTCCAACGCGAGTTGACGAGCCTGGGCTTCCACGACTTCGGAAATGGCCGCCGGCGCCATCAAGTGGTCCACGAGGTTGACTTCGGGGTTGAACACCGATTCCACCACGGGGTAGACCGCCGTGGCGCCGTCGGCGTTTCTGGCCACGATGACGCTGAGCTCTTTGTCAATGTCAACGGCTTGTTCGAGCACGCATGGCGCGTCAAACCCGCGCGTCGCAGCATCTTCTGCCGACCTCAAGACTTGCACGCCTTTGCCGTCGTACCCGCCTTTGCGGAGTTTTTGGACAATGGGAAAGCCCATGGTGCCGACCTCCTCAAGGCCTTCGATGAGCTGATAGGGAGCGCTCGGAATGCCCCAGCGCTCGTAGGCCTGCTTTTGGAGTCCCTTGTCTTGGATCAAGCCCAAATGCGCCGGCCGCGGCACCACCTCCACACCCGCGTCGGCCAAAGCTTGGAGGCCCTCCACGCTGACGTGCTCAATTTCTACGGTGACAACGTCCAAATCGCGCCCAAACGCCACCACGGCCTCCGCGTCTTTCAAGTCGCCTTGCACGAACCGGGACGTCAAATGGCGGCACGAAGCTTCTTCGCTGGGATCCATGACCTCGACGCGCACATCCCAATTCATGGCCTCTTGAATCATCATGCGGCCGAGTTGGCCACCGCCCAACACGCCGAGGCGCAAGGCAGGTCCGACAGGAGGAAGGGAGGAAGAGGTCGACGCGTTCATGCCGCAAAGATACCGGTCGGGTGCAGGTCCCAAGCGGGATTTGTGCGAAGTTTGAGCCATGGAAGTTTTGACAGACAGTGTGTTCTTGGGCAATCCCTTGATTGAATGGGTGCAGGCCTTGGGGTTCTTCTTTGGAAGCATCGTTGTGGCCCGCGTGGTGTACGCTTTGTTCAAAGGCCTCTTCAAACGGCTTGCGGCGAAAACGGCCACCAAATGGGACGACATCCTCGTGGATCAAGTGGAGGAGCCGGTGGCGTTGGGCATTGTGATCCTTGGCTTTTGGCTGGGGTATGCGCACTTGCATTTTGGAGACAACGTGGACCAGTTCATGGAGCACGTCTTCCAAATCCTCATCGCCATCGACGTCACCTGGCTGGTGGCGCGCCTGCTCGATTCGGTGGTCAGCAACGTCATTCTGCATCTCGACGAGCGCACGGATGGCAGCATGGTGGCCCAATTTGGCCCCATCCTTCAAAAGACGTTGCGTTCCTTGGTGTGGATCCTGGGCATCATCTCGGGCCTGACAAACGCGGGCTACGACGTCGGTGCCTTGCTGGCCGGGGTTGGAATCGGCGGTTTGGCGATGGCCATGGCGGCCAAGGACTTTGTGGCCAACATCTTCGGGGGCATCACGGTCTTCATTGACAAGCCCTTCGGTGCGGGAGACCGCATCAAGGTGAACGGCATCGACGGCACGGTAGAGGAAATTGGCATCCGTTCGACGCGCATCAAGACGCTTGAAAACCGGCTGGTGACCATCCCCAACCACCAGTTCACCGACCAGGTTGTGGAGAATGTCACGGCCGAGCCGTCCAGAAAGATGAAGGTCGTGCTCGGCCTCACCTACGACACGACTCCGGAACAAATTGAACAGGCGTTGTCCATCCTCACCGACATCGTGTCCGAGGCGGGCCGCACGGAAGACGAGTACACGGTGTGGTTCAGCGGGTTTGGGGACTTCAGCCTCAACGTAAGCGCGATCTACTTCATCCGAAAGGGGGAGCACTGGGCCCACGTTCCCAACGAGATCAACCTGGAGATTCTGCGCCGCTTCAATGCCGCGGGACTGGACTTCGCGTTCCCGACGCAGACCCTCATCCACGAGGGCTTGCCGCAAACGTGACGTTTCTGTGATGGGCGGTTGCCGTATTTTGCCGCTCACACCTCGATTTCCATGAACGAATACGACGTCGTCATTCACATGAATGAGCCCCGGTATTGGGTGCTCTTGCTGGGAAGTTTTCTCGCCGGTTTGGCGTTGATTCAACGCTTCAAAGGCCTGCATGGAGAGGCGCAAAACCGTGCGTTGAGGCAAATGGGGTGGGTGTTGCTCGCCTTGCAAGTGGCTTATCAGGGGGTGATGGTCCTCGATCCGGGATTCGAATGGACGCTGCACCGAAGCCTGCCACTTCACTTCTGTGGCATCAACATTTGGTTGGTGGCGTTGAATTGTTTTTGGAGGAATCGAACCGTGTTTTTGTTCACGGCGTTCATGGGCACCATCGGTGGTTTTCACGCCATTCTCACCCCGCAGTTGACGGTGGGTGACGACTTGCCCATCTTGGTTCACTATTACGTGAATCACGCGGCACTTGTCTTCGTGCCGATTGTGATGTCCCAGTCTTTTGGGATGCGGTTTCCCAAATGGGGTTGGATCACCGCCTACTTGATCGCTGCCGGGGCGAGCACCGTCATGGCAGGCATCAACCATGCACTCAACACCTATGTCCCTTGCGATGCCGTGGCCAATTACATGTACATGACGGAACCACCCAAGGTGGACAATCCGTTTGTGTTCCACGACATGGCCTGGCCGTGGTACGTGTTGCCGTTGCACGCCGCCTTGGTCCTGCATTTGCTCGTGCTCAACGCGCTCTACCGTTGGCGGTTTCCCGCATTTGGGTTCCAGGCCACAGCGGTTTCGGAGGGTTCAGAGCCCAAAATCGACCTGCTGCGGTGAGCGCAGGGTCAGTGCCCAAAGGAATCAGCGACCGGCGGCGAGCAAGCCCAAGCCCACAGCCCCCAAAATCAGGAATCCGATGACTTGTCCGAGTTCTCCCTCGGTCATGCCGGTGTCTTGAGACAAGAGGAGTCCAGTGCGAACCGCAGCGTAGCCAATCAGAATCAGGCCACCGTAGCGAAAGAGGTTCTTTTTCATGGGCACAAAAAAAGGCAGCGAACTGCCTTTTCAAAGAGAATCTCTGGAAAGAGACTTACTTGGTGACGGTCACGGTCATGGGTGCAACCAAGCCACCGGTGAGTCCCAAAATCAAGCCGTCGACAAATGACTGCTTGGTTTCGACTGTGAAATCGGCTGCGCCACCCGCCATGTCCTGGGGGTCAGCTATTTTGATGGAGAGAAGGCCGCTGACCAAGAAAATGTTCTTTTCCTTGACAGTGATGCCAGTTTGTGCTCCGCTTCCCATGGTGTAGGTCGTAGAATAGCAAGAGGACAGGCCGATCGCGATTGCCGCGAGATAGAGGTATTTCTTCATAAGAAGGCTTTTGGTTAGTAAACAGCGTCAATGTCAGGAGAAGTCAGTTGTTCACCACGTATTCACCAAGCGAGTTTTCCACGTTGTGTGGCCCGTATTTTCGAATCATGCAAGCGTATTTGGACCTATTGAACCACCTGCTGGAAAACGGGGTGAAGCGAGAAGACCGCACGGGCACAGGCACTTTGGGGTGTTTTGGGTACCAGATGAGGTTCGATTTGAGTGAGGGATTCCCGGTGTTGACCACCAAAAAACTGCACCTCCGCAGCATCATTCACGAATTGCTGTGGTTCCTGAAGGGCGACACCAACATCGCGTACCTCAAGGATAACGGGGTGCGGATTTGGGACGAATGGGCCGACGAGCATGGAAACCTCGGCCCGGTGTACGGGTATCAATGGCGCTCATGGCCCAACCCCGACGGCTCGTCGACAGACCAAATCGTCAAACTCATCGAGCAGCTGAAGACCAATCCCTACAGCCGCCGCCACGTCATCAGTGCATGGAATCCGAGTTTCATCGACGAGATGGCCCTGCCCCCATGCCATTGCCTGTTTCAATTTCACGTGGCGGAGGGCAAGTTGAACTGCCAGCTTTACCAGCGCAGTGCGGATACGTTCCTCGGCGTGCCTTTCAACATCGCGTCTTACGCCTTGTTGACCATGATGGTCGCCCAAGTCGTGGGGTTGGAGCCCGGAGAATTCGTGCACACGTTTGGGGACGTTCACCTTTACTTGAATCACGTGAATCAGGCGCGGGAACAATTGACACGCGAACCCCGGCCATTGCCACAGATGATCCTCAATTCGGATGTGACAGACCTGTTTGACTTCACGTACGACGACTTTGAACTCGTCAATTACGATCCACACCCGCACATCAAGGCGGCAGTAAGCGTTTAATTCTCATGCGCATCAGCACCATTGCGGCCGTGGCGGCCAACGGCGTGATCGGCAAGGACAACGACTTGGTTTGGTCCCTGCCCACCGACATGCGGTTTTTCATGGAGACAACCGCTGGCCATGTGGTGATCACAGGCCGAAAGAACTACGAGAGCATTCCCGAAAAGTATCGCCCCCTCAAGGGCCGGACCAACATTGTGATCACGCGCAACCGCGACTACCGCGCGGAAGGCGCCATTGTGGTGCACGACTTGCGGGATGCGTTGGACAAGGCCCATGCCATGGGGGAGACCGAGTGCTTCATCATCGGAGGAGGCCAAATCTACCGTCATGCCCTCGTGGGCAACATGGTGGACACGCAATACATCACCCACGTGGACGCTTCGCCCGAAGGGGACGCATTTTACCCCGACGACGCTTGGGCTGGGTGGACGGCTGAGGAGCTTCGGACGCACGAGGCGGATGAAAAGCACGACCACGCCTATGTCATCAAGCGCTACGAACGTCCGACGACATGAACGACATCGCCCTCGGCATCACGCACATCACGGATTGGCAAGGGTACGACCACATGCTGTACCTCTTGGCACTCGTCGCGAGGTATGACCTTCGTCATGCTGGCAAGGCGGCGCTTCTCGCCACGGCTTTCACCGTGGGGCACAGCCTGACGCTGGCGGTGGCGTCGCTCGATTTGTTCCGCGTGCCAGGGAAGTGGGTGGAGTTTTTGATCCCCGTGACGATTTTGATCACGGCGCTGTGGAGCTTGCGAAGTGGCGAGGGCTCCGCCCAAACCCGCCGGCGCACGTACATCATGGCGGCGTGTTTTGGGCTCATTCACGGCTTGGGATTCAGCTCGTTCTTCCGGATTTCCCGCGACGAGACGGCGGGGTTCATTGGCGGCTTGTTCCGCTTCAACCTGGGCGTGGAGATCGGACAACTTGTCATCGTGGCGGTGATGTTGGCCTTGGCCAGCCTGTTGCGCGCCGCCAAGGTGTCCGAGCGTGACCAGCAGTTGTTTGTCTGCGGTGGCGCCGTGTTTTTGTCCTTGGTCATGGCCTTGGAGCGGTTGCCATGGTGAAGCAGGTGCTGATTGGCCTGGTTCGCCTTTATCAGATCTTGCTCAGCCCGTGGTTGGGTTCCAATTGCCGTCACGTTCCCACGTGCAGCCGCTACGCCATTGAAGCCCTTGAAACGTGGGGCGCTTGGAAAGGCATGGCGTTGACCGTGCGCCGGGTGTCCCGTTGTCACCCATGGGGTACACAAGGCCACGACCCCGTGCCTCAGAAAACGGGCGCGGATTCCTCCGAACCGTCGTCGTAAATTTCCCTCATGAAGCAATTCCAGCATTCAATTCTCAGCGCACTGACCATGGCGGCCCTTTTGCTTGTGGCGCTCCCAGGATGTCATTCACACGAAGACAGCGCGACCATGAAAGAGGCGCGTGCCTTGAACGAAGAGACCACCGAGGTGGGCCGAAAGTTTCACCAGCGCCTCGACATGATCCGAGAGGACTTGCAGGCGCAACTGGAGGACAATCCAGGTGGTCTGTCGGGTTCTTTTGAAAGCGCATTGGCCCAGCTGGACGACCTGGATGCGCGCTACGAGACCTGGATGTCCAACCAAATTTTGTTGCCAGGCCAAACCTGCAACCACGACCACGCCGACGGGGAACACCACCATCACCACGATTCGATGGACGAGTTGTCCGATGCCGACCACTTGGCCTTGCAGAAAGCCATCCGCGCCGAGCTGGAAGGATTGGTGGATGAACTCAACGCCCTGAAGCCCTGATGTCATACGATGTGCCACAACGCCCTCGCCGGAACCGTCGGTCGGCTGCGGTGCGCGGACTGGTGCGTGAAACGCACCTGACGCCGGATCATTTGATCTACCCCCTGTTTGTGCTTGACGGTGCGAACCGTCGCGAGCCCATCGTGTCCATGCCCGGCATCGATCGTGTGACGGAAGACCATGCCCTACGTGAGGTTGAATCGGCCATGGCGTTGGGGGTGTCGTCGTTTGTGCTGTTTCCCGCCGTGGACGACGCACTCAAAGACACCAAGGCCTCGTACGGGGTGTCGAAGGATAACTTCTACCTCCGCATCGCCCGGGCCATCAAGTCCCGCTTCCCAGAAGCGTGGTTGATGAGCGACGTGGCCATGGATCCCTACAGTTCCGACGGTCACGACGGGGTGGTGCGCGAAGGCCAAATCGTGAACGACCTCACCTTGCCCATCCTTGCAGACATGGCGGTGGTTCAAGCCGAAGCCGGGTTTGACAGCATTGGTCCGTCCGACATGATGGACGGCCGCGTGGGTGTCATTCGAGACGCCCTCGACGCTGCAGGACACGCAGACACAGGAATCTTGAGCTACACGGCCAAGTACGCCAGCGCCTACTACGGGCCGTTTCGCGATGCCCTTGAGAGTGCGCCCAAGCACGGGGACAAGAAGACGTACCAAATGGACCCTGCCAACCGCACGGAAGCCCTGCGGGAGGCTGAGCTGGACATGGCCGAGGGTGCCGACATGCTGATGGTCAAGCCGGCGCTGTGCTACCTCGATGTGATTTTGGCTTTGAAGGAATTCAGCGACCGTCCCATCGCGGCCTACAACGTCAGCGGCGAATACGCCATGCTCAAAGCCGCGGC
Organism: uncultured Flavobacteriales bacterium; assembly: GCA_965658245.1. Taxonomy (GTDB): domain Bacteria; phylum Bacteroidota; class Bacteroidia; order Flavobacteriales_D; family Sanyastnellaceae; genus UBA11663. The sequence continues at coordinate 4,263 of CBFHRO010000028.1, read as the reverse complement.
TGAGAAGGGCTGGATCGACTACGACAAGGCGATGCCCGAGATGCTCTTGAGCATCCACAGGGCAGGGGCCGATGTGATTTTGACCTATTTCGCGAAGGAATTCGCCCAACAGTACCGCACATGGAACGGATGAGTGCTCCTCACGCGCTGACTTGGATGCTCACTGCATGCATCGCATTCAGCACCCAAGCCCAAACCACCAACGTCCGACTCGATGTGTGGGACGGGAAAGGCTACCAGCCCTGCGAGCCCAGCATCGCGATGGATCCCAACAACCCTCAAGTTGTGGTTGCAGGCAGCATTCTCGACAACGTGTACCGCTCTGAGGACGGAGGCCAAACCTGGCACAAGGACAAGTTGACCTCGCCGCTTGGCGTGTTTGGCGACCCTTGTGTGGTGGCAAGCCCGACGGGCGACTTCTATTTTTTGCACCTCAGCGACCCCGAAGGCATGGGATGGCGGAGCGATGCCTTGCTCGACCGGATTGTTTGCCAACGCTCCACCAACGGTGGCAAGTCATGGTCCAAAGGCGGGGGCATGGGGCACACGCCGCCCAAAGACCAGGACAAGGAATGGGCCGTTGTCAACCAAGACGGATCCCGCATTCACGCGTGTTGGACCCAATTTGACGCCTACGGCAGCGAGGAGCCTGGAGACAGCACGACCATCCTGTGCAGTTTCGCCAACGCCAAAGGCAAGAAGTGGTCGACGCCTGTCCGCGTCAGCGACAAGGCAGGCGATTGCATCGACAGCGACGATACGGCCGAGGGCGCCGTCCCTGCAGTCGGCGTGAACGGCGAGGTTGTTGTGGCATGGGCACTCGGTCCGTGGATCTACTTCGACAAGAGCGTGGATGGAGGCCAAACTTGGGGTCAGGACCGCATTGTCGCTGACATCGTTGGCGGTTGGGACCAAACCATCCCCGGCATCGGCCGCGTCAACGGCATGCCCGTGACGTGTGTGGACACCAGCAACGGCCCGCACCGCGGTCGCATTTACATCAACTGGACGGACACCCGAAACGGGGACACCGACGTATGGTTGACCTATTCTGACGACGGAGGAGATACGTGGTCCACGACCCGCCGTGTCAACAGCGATGGTGCAGACCGTGACCAGTTCTTCACGTGGATGACGGTGGATCCCGTCCGTGGCGACGTCCATGTGGTGTTCTACGACCGCCGACACAACGAGACGAGGGAAGACCGGTCCACCCATGTGGTGGTCGCGTCAAGCACCGACGGCGGTGACTCCTGGACCAACCGTACAGTGTCTGAGACGCCCTTCACGCCGGAAGGGAAGGTGTTCTTTGGGGATTACAACAACATCACCGCGGTTGACGGCCACTTGCGTCCGATTTGGACGCGTGAGGAACTTGGGGTGCTCAGTGTGTGGACGGCGCTGCTCGACTTGCCTTAAACCGGATACCGCGTCTCAAACGCGTCGCGGATGCGCGCGGCCACGTCTGCCAATTCCTCCTGACTGACCTTCAATTTGGGCCGCTCAAAATTGATGTCCGACACCGCATTGAGGGGAATCAAGTGGACGTGGGCATGGGGGACTTCAAGCCCGATGACAGCTTGACCCACACGTTGGCACGGCATGACGTCTTCCATGGAGAGGGCCACTTTTTGACTGAACACATGCAATGCCCCAAGGAGGTCTGGGTCGAGGTCCCAAATCCGATCCACTTCCACCTTGGGAATGACCAAGGTGTGGCCCGGGGCCAAAGGCATGATGTCGAGAAAGGCGAGGAAGCGCTCGTCTTCTGCCACGCGATGGCAGGGAATGTCCCCCGCCACAATCTTGCTGAAAATGGAGGCCATCAGCGCGAGATTTCCAAAATCTCAAAGGGGATGACGCCCGCAGGCACGGACACTTCCGCAATGTCGCCCACCGCCTTGCCCAGCAAGCCTTTGCCAATCGGGCTGTCGACGGAAATCTTCTTTTCTGCGAGGTTGGCCTCGTTTTCCGCGACGAGGGTGTAGGTCACTTCGGCGCCGTTCTTCTGGTTCTTGATGCGGACCTTGCTCAGGATGAACACCTTGCTGTTGTCGATGTCGGAGTCGTCAATCACGCGGGCATTGGCCAGCATGTTTTCCATCTTGTTGATTTTGGCTTCAAGCATGCCCTGCGCCTCTTTGGCGGCGTCGTATTCGGCATTTTCGCTCAAATCCCCTTTGTCTCGAGCCTCGGCGATTTGCTGAGAAATGCGCGGCCGCTCCACAGTCTTCATGTGGTGCAACTCGTTTTTCAGGTTTTGGAGGCCTTCTTCGGTGTAGTAGGATACGTTGGACATGGTGATGTGATCAAAGCGAGATGATGCGTCGCAAGCGCCACGCGGGTCTCCTGAGGGAGAACACAAACGAGAGGGCAGGAAGCCCTCTCGTTGATGCAAAATAAGAAAGAAACCGCAGTGCCCTTTACAAGGCAATCTTCACACCGAGGGTGTGCGTCCCATTGAAGGGGTTGGTCGTGCGGTAGCTGTAATCGAGTTTCAAGGTGGCGCCATCACCAGCGGGCAAGTTCAATCCAATGCCCCCGGCAGGACCGGTGTAGGCTGTGGTGACGTCTTGGCCTCCGGTGAGCAAACCTTGCTCCCAGAGGTAGCCGCCACGAAGGACAAGGCGGTCGCCAAGGTTTGCTTCCAAGCCACCGCCAAATTGGTCCTTGGTGAAGCTGTTTGACACAAACTGGCCTGTGGCGGTCACCACAGTGTTGTCGTTCGACACCACGTCGACAGCGACCCCAATGTTGACCAGCGAGGGCAACTCGTACTTCTCAGAACGTTGGAACACGGTCAACGCTTCGTCCGCTCCTTGCGGAGTGGCTGTGACCGTCAAACCGTCGCCGGCATAGCGCATGGGTGCACCGACATTGCGCAGGGCAATGCCAAAACGCAATCCGTCGTTCTCACCCGTCACGTAGCGAATGCCCGCATCAAAGCACACCCCGCTCGCGCGGACGTTGCTGATGCTTTCGCTCACAATGCGCATGGTCAATCCTCCGTAGATGGAGTTCGAGAAGGACTTGGAGTAGGTGACGCCAATGTTGCTGAAGGCGGGAGAGTACGATCCAATGCCACCTTCGGGAAGATCTTCTGTGGTGATTGGGATGTCGCCAAAGCTCATGCTTGTGACGCTCAAGCCCAGGACCCCAGAGCCCCCGACCTTGGTGGCAAAACCAAGTGAGTTGAGGGAGATGCCTGTACCGCCGAGGTACATGCTGTTGGCAAAGGCCAATTCATTGCGCTCCACAAAGGCGAGGCCTGCGACATTCAAGAATGTGCTCTCAAGGCCTTTTACGGAGGCCATGTTGCTTCCAGCCAAACCGTTGGACGCAGCCCAAGGGTTGATCAGGAGTTGACCTGCACCGGCGGAGCCCGCACGGTCAGGGTTGCCTGCGAAGGCGGTTCCACAGGCCATGACGGCCAACAGGAGGAGGGATGTATGCTTCTTCATAGGAGGGTGCAAATCAGAAGTTGTCAAGGTCCACAGGTCGCATCACGCCGAACCACTTTCGGACGGCTTGACCGACGCCTGGGACGTCAATGTGGATGATGTAGACGCCACCTGCGATGGGCACGTTGGCGTTGTTCTTGAGATCCCAATCGACATACGTCAAAGGATCGGCCTTTTCGTAAGTCCGAACCAACGTGCCTGACAGGTTGTAAATGCGCACGGTGCAGACCTCGGGGAGATTCACAATCTTCACGCGGTTGTCGAGCTTGTTGGTCTCGTATTGGCTGTAGGCGTAGTACGGGTTGGGGACGACGCTGATTTCCTCGAGCATCTCTTCAAGCACCGTCACCTCGTTGACGCGCGTGGCGACATCGGCGGTGGAGAAGGTGTACAGGGGATCCCAGTTGTTCTCGGCGTTGTCGATGTTGTCGGTGTCGACGACGATGGAGCTGTACTTGTCGTACGGACGTGCCACTCGCAGGCTCACACGCGTCTCGTTGGGGATGAGTCCCTCTTCGATGGACAACATGGGGAAGTCCGCATTGCTGAGTGCCGAGCCCACCCATGCGCAGTCGCGGAACGCGCGACGCTCCGAACTGATGTTGGGGTCCAAGAGCTGTTCCATGAGGAAGGCGCCCTTGTCGTAGGCACGCATGCGGTTCTCCGTGCCTGAAGCGGCCTGACCGTTCTTGAAGACGTAGATCCAGTGCTGTCCGCCCGCGTATTGGAAGTTGGGCGACGGGTTCCAGAGCATGTCTTTTCCGTTGTCGGCGCTGAGCCACGAGTCCTCACCAAAGGCCAT
>CBFHRO010000027.1:0-26127 GCA_965658245.1 uncultured Flavobacteriales bacterium | reverse complement strand
CCTGCAGGCGACTGCGACTGCGATGGAAACCAGCTTGACGCCTTGGACGTGTGCGGTGGTGACTGCACGGCGGACGCCGACATGGATGGCATCTGCGACGACGTGGACGACTGCATTGGTGAGCTCGACGACTGCGGCATTTGCAACGGTCCTGGTGCGATTTATGATTGTGGATGTTCTGACATCCCCGAAGGCGATTGCGACTGCAACGGCAACCAGCACGACGCCTTGGGCGAGTGTGGAGGGGCGTGTGTGGCAGATGCCGATGAAGACGGCATCTGTGACGACGTGGACGATTGCATTGGCGGTCTGGATGAGTGTCCGCCGATTTTCAATCAGTGCACTGACCTTTTGGCGTACCAAGGTTACAACTACGAGACCGTGTTGATTGGCGATCAATGCTGGTTTGCGGAAAACTTGCGCAATGAGAATTACGACAACGGGGAATCGATTCCGTCAAACCTCACGGGTTCTGCTTGGAATTCCACCACATCCGGAGCCACAGCCTTGTACGGTGAGGAAGCGGGGTGTCAATCTTTCTCTCCAGACATCGACGCGTGTGACCCATCACAGTCCCTGATGGAATATGGTCGGTTGTACAATTGGTATGCTGTGAATGATTCTCGTGGGCTTTGCCCCAGTGGCTGGCATGTTCCTTCAGATGAGGAGTGGACGGTGATGACCGAATTCTTGGGAGGGGGCTCGGCTGCTGGTGTTCAAATGAAGGCGCTTTCAGGATGGTCCGACAATGGAAACGGCACAAACTCGAGTGGCTTCAATGGCCTTCCCGGTGGTGGCAGGAATGGGGCAGGCAACACCTTTTTTGCCGGGCAGGATGGAGGCTGGTGGAGTTCTTCCTACAACAATGACAATCCGTGGGGCCGCTTCTTGGCATCGGGCTTTGACGAGGTTGCCCGTAACCCCAACTATGTGCGTGATGGCTTTTCTGTCCGTTGCGTCCGGGATGCCGAGTGAGCGCAGCGAGCGAGTGATCAATTCTTAAATCTTGGCCTTGCGCAGCAAGGCTCGAGGGGAAGTCGGGACTCGAACGTCCTGACACGAAAAAAGCCAACCCGATGAGGTTGGCTTTTTCTGGACCGAGGTTGAAGTCGGTCGGTGCACCCGAAACGACTTAGTTCGAGAAGCGGCGTTCCTTGATGCGGGCTGCCTTGCCTGTGCGCTCACGCAGGTAGTAGATGCGTGCGCGACGCACCTTGCCTCGCTTGTTGACTTCAATCTTCTCCACGAAAGGAGAGGAGATGGGGAAGATGCGCTCCACGCCGACGCCGCTGGCCATCTTGCGAACAGTGAAGGTTTCGGTGGCACCTGATCCGCGTCGCTGGATGACCACACCTTGGAATGCCTGGAGACGCTCTTTGTTGCCCTCCTTGATCTTGATGGTCACGGTGACAGTGTCGCCGGCGCCAAACTCAGGCCAAGTCTGTGTTTCAACCAGTTTGGCGGTGATGTCCTTGATGCGGTCCATGGTGTTGTCTTATGCGTTGTCAGTCGGGGTCTTCGATGAAGGCTCCTCAATTCGGGGTGCAATATTACGAAGATTCTTTGGGAACTCCTTGTCGGAAGGGCAAGAAATTAACCCTGCGTTGTGTCTTGCGCTCGGGGACCTTGGCCTTCGAGCAAATCGGGGCGCCGCGCGCGGGTGCGCTTCAAGGCTTCATCCTCTTGCCACTTGTCGATGGCGGCGTGGTTGCCGCTGAGGAGGACGTCGGGGACCTTCCACCCGTTGTATTCGGCGGGGCGCGTGTAAACGGGCGGTGCGAGAAGGCCGTCCTGGAAGCTGTCGGTCAGGGCGCTCGTCTCGTCGCCAATCACGCCGGGGACGAGGCGGACCAGCGCGTCGGTGAGGACGGCCGCCGCGAGTTCGCCACCGCTGAGGACGTAGTCACCGATGCTGATCTCCAAGGTGACGACGTGGTCGCGAAGGCGCTGATCGATGCCCTTGTAGTGGCCACAAATCATGAGCAGGTTGCCGGAGAGCGACAGCTGGTTGACACGCTCCTGCTTGAGTTGCTCGCCGTCGGGCGTCAAGAAAATGACCTCGTCGTAGTCGCGCTCGGCTTGAAGCGACGTGATGGCGTCGTGGAGGGGCTGCATGGCGAGCACCATTCCTGCGGCGGTGCCAAAGGGCGCGTCGTCGACTTTTTTGTGCTTGTTGGTGCTCCAATCCCGAAGGTTGTGCACATGCACTTCCACGAGGCCCTTGTCGATGCCACGCTTCACGATGCTTTCGGCAAAAGGCCCATTCAGGAGCCCCGGAAGGACAGTCAGGATGTCGATGCGCATGGCTCAAAAGTACGAGGTAACTTTGCATTCATCATGCGCGAGAAGAAGGATTACAAGTCGGTGGTCAGCCACCCATATCAGGTGTTCAATGGCATCTTTTTGACGTTGCCACTCGACGGAATTCGCCAAACCGGATTGCGGGTTCCGCTGCTCCAAGAGGCGTGCGAGATGGGATTGGAGCGCGGCGATGCCCCGCATGAGATTTTGGAAGGCTTTCTGAAAGGACAGGGCAAAACGAATGCGGAAGACGGTGCGGCGCTGTTGTTCCGCATCATCCAGTACATCGAGCGCCAAGTCGTGCTCGTGGACGCCCTCGAAGATGCGCGCTACGCGCAGCTCAACGACATGGGCGGGGCCGAGTCGCTCCAAAGCTTGATGCAGCGCGTGCGCCGTCACGGACTTGAAGATGAGATGCGCGCCATGCTCGCCGAGTACGCCGTGCGCGTGGTTCTCACGTCTCACCCCACGCAATTCTACCCCGGCAACGTCTTGGCCATCATCACCGACCTGGCCGTGGCCATGGAGGACAACGACTTGGTCAACATCCGCAAGCGCCTGCACCAGTTGGGCCTGACGCCGTTTTTCCAGAGCGAGCCGCCCACCCCGTACGAGGAGGCGATCCGTCAGATTTGGTACCTCGAAAACGTGTTCTTCGAGGCCTGCTCTGCATTGGGCGCGCGCGTCTCCAATGCCCTGGGCCGTCCCGATGGGGAAGGCCTCAACAACGGGATGTTGCGGATTGGGTTTTGGCCTGGGGGAGACAGAGACGGCAACCCCTATGTGGGCGCAGACACCACGTTGCGCGTCGCCCGAAAGTTGAAGCTCACCCTGCTGCGCTGCTACCGAAAGGAGTTCCGGGAGCTGCGTCGCCTCATCACCTTCAAAGGCCTTGAAGGCGAATTGGACATGTTGCAAGGCATGATTGAGGAGGCCATTTTCAATCCGAGCGACCTGTCGTTGAAGCAAGATGTCTTGTTGCACGGGTTGGGTCGGTTGGAGAAAAAGGTGGAGGCTGAATTCAATGGGCTCTACCTCGACCAAATCCGCCAGCTCATGTTCAAGGTGCGGATGTTTGGGCTGCACTTTGCCTCGCTCGACATCCGACAGGATGCTCGCGTGGTGACCAAGGCCTTCAAGTCGCTCCTCGGCGCTCAGGAAGGGGCAGAGGCGGTGTCCCGGTTTGAGGCCATGGACGAGGCGGAAGCCCTCGATTACCTCTTTGCCTACAACACGGTCTTCGAGGGGACGCTCGAGGAAGAGCGCCACCAGGATGTGCTGGAGAGCCTGCGTGCCCTGCAGGAAATCCAACGTCACAATGGCGAGGCAGGGTGTCACCGCTACATCCTGAGCAATTGCTCCGGTGCGTACCACATCGCCATCCTTCACGCCATGGCCAAGGCGAGTGGGTGGGAGAGTTCGTTGACGGTGGACCTCGTGCCGCTCTTTGAGTCGATTCAGGATTTGGACGGGGCACGCGCGGAGATGCACAAGTTGTACGCGCACCCGGTGTACGCGGCGCACCTCGACCTCCGAGGGGGAGACCAAACCGTCATGCTCGGCTTCTCCGACGGCACCAAGGACGGCGGCTACCTCCGCGCCAATTGGGCCATCTACCGCGCCAAGCAGCGCCTCACAGACGTGAGCCGCGAACACGGCCGCACCGTCATGTTCTTCGACGGGCGCGGCGGACCGCCCGCCCGCGGCGGGGGAAACACCCACCGCTTCTACGCGTCTCTCGGCCGCGACATCGAGAACCGCGAAATCCAAACCACGATCCAGGGCCAAACCATCTCGTCCAACTTCGGCATCCCGAAGTCGGCAGGATTCAACCTGGAATTGCTGTTCACGGCAGGGGTGAAGAACCGACTCTTCGACGAGGAGGAGACGCGTATCCTGCCCGAGGACGAGGCGCTGCTCGACGAGCTCGGCGCCACCTCGCACGCACATTACCTCGCGCTGCGCAACCGCCCCGAATTCACGGACTACCTTGCCACCTTTGGCACGCTGAAGTACTACGGCGAAACGAACATCGGCAGCCGCCCGACGTCGCGTGCCAAAGACGGAGCCATCAACTTCGAAGACTTGCGCGCCATCCCGTTTGTGGGTTCATGGTCGCAGCTGAAGCAGAACGTGCCGGGCTACTTTGGCCTCGGCACCGCCCTCGAAGCCCTCGACCGCCAAGGGCGCTTGGAAGAGGCGGCCAGCCTCTATCGCCGCAACGCGTTCTTCCGCACGCTTGTCGAGAACTCCATGCAGTCCATGACCAAGTGCGATTTCCGCTTGACGGCGCACCTCACTTCGCACCTGCGCTTTGGCGACCTCTGGAACACCGTCCACGAGGAATACGAGCGCACCCGCGTCCTCGTCCTCGCCATCACGGGCCAACAAAAGCTCATGGAGACGGTGCCGTCGATTCGGGAGAGCATCCGATTGCGCGACAGCATCATCATGCCGCTGCTTGTCATCCAGCAGTTTGCGCTCACTGAAATGGAACGCCAAACCTCGTCCGACGCAACCGCCCATTCCGACTGGACCCCCGAGCTGCTGCGCAAGCTCATCATTCGGACCATGTACGGCATCGTCAACGCGAGCCGCAACGCGGTGTGAGCGCATTGGGTCATTTTTTCCCAAAGAGAAACCCCGACCAGGCTTGTACCTGAGTCGGGGTTTCTCTTGGCGCTCGCGCGCCGCTCAACCGAGAATTACTTGCCGCCGGCGGGCTCGCTGAGCTGGGGCTCAGCCAACACGTCTGCAGGCTCGTCCGAGGCGTACACGAAGTCCATTTCCTCGATGAGGTTGGTGCAGCCTGCGTACTTGTCGAGGATCCACATCACGTAGCGGATGTCGACAGAGATGGTGCGCTGGAGCTGGTGCTCGAAGGCAATGTCGCCGCTCATGGCTTCCCAGTTGCCGTCGAAGGCGAGGCCGATGAGGTCGCCGTCGGCGTTCATCACCGGGCTGCCGGAGTTGCCGCCCGTGATGTCGGTGCCGTGGATGAAGCACACCACGAGTTCGCCGTTTTCGTCGGCGTACGGCCCAAAGTCCCGCGCCTTGATGAGCTGCTCGAGGCGCTCAGGTACGATGAATTCGGGGTTGCTGTTGTCCTTCTTTTCGAGAATGCCGTTGGCTGTTGTCACGAAGTCGTAGTGCACGGCGTCGGCAGGCTTGTAGTCGCCCACAGGGCCGTAGGTGAGGCGCATCGTGGAGTTGGCGTCGGGGTACCACGCTTTGTTGGGCATAAGCTCGCGCAAGCCGCGCACGAAGAGGCGGTATCCGCGGTCAAATTTGTCCTGGATTTCAGGGGTCGTGCCTTGGCTGTAGCGCTCGTAGATGCTCATGGCCATGGCGATTGCGAGGTCGCTTTCGAAGCTCTTCTGCTTGGGGTTCTCCAAGAAGGCTGCGAACGCTTCCGCACTGCGGAGCGGAGACTTGCTGTAGATCTTGGCGGCATACGCTTCGAAGTCGCCCTTGTACTTGTCCTGCACCACGTTGAACTGCGAGGGCCACAAGGCGGGGTCGATGTCGTCGCGGTACTTGCTGAGCATCTTCACGAAAAGCTCGCGGTCTGTCTCTTGATCGTAGTCTTTGAAGTGCGCGGCGGCGAGTCCTTGAAGCTGGGCCTTGGTGGCTTCCACCTTGTCGGCCTCTTCGGCCCACAAGCCGGCGCCACGGAATCCGGCACGCAACCCAAACAGCACAATGTCGCTGCCCAACAACCCGGCTTCGCGGGCGTAGACTTCGCCACGCACCGTGGCGTCGGTGGACGCGTAGTAGTCGGCAATCAAATCGAGGGCTTCTCCGTACTCGGCCTTGCGACCTTCGTCTTCGTTGACCCAACTTGTGAAGAGGGCTTCGAGTTTTTGCTTTTGGGCTTGGACTTCGAGGCGCTTAAGGCCTTTGGTTTGGCCGATGTAATACTTCCAGTAGTTCGCCGTCTGGGCGTACTTGGCGGCGTACTTGATGCGGACAGCCTTGTCTTCGTCCATGTGGCTCTTCATGGTCTTGAGCTTCAGGTCACGGCACTCCACCACAGAAGGGTTGTAGAGGTTGATGGCCTGCTCGACGCCCCAGCTGCTGAGAAAGCGGTCCGTGCTGCCGGGATAGCCCATGATCATGGTGTAATCGCCTTGGTCGACGCCGGCCATGCTGATTTTCAAGTGACGCTTGGGGGTGTAAGGCACGTTGTCCTCGCTGTATCCCGCGGGGTTGTTGTCAGCGTCCGCGTAGATGCGCACCATGCTGAAGTCGCCCGTGTGACGTGGCCACATCCAGTTGTCGGTGTCGCCGCCGTACTTGCCCACGCTTTCAGGTGGGGCAGCCACAAGGCGCACGTCGTTGTAGTCCTGGTATGTGAAGACGTAGAACTCGTTGCCGTAGTACATGGTCTTCATGTCGTAGCTGAGCGAGGGGTCCGCTTCCATGTACTCTTTTTGGATGGCGTCAAGTTCCGCAGCCACGGCAGCGGCGCGCTCGCTTTCAGGCATGTCGTCGTTGACGGTGGCCAAAACGCGCTCGGTGACGTCGTCGATGCGCACGAGGAAGCTGACGTAGAAGTCGTTGATGTGCATCTCTTGGTCTTTGGCCTTGGCCCAAAACCCGTCCGTCAAGTAATCGCTCTCAGGCGTGCTGAAGCTCTGAATGGCGCCGTACGCACAGTGGTGGTTGGTGAGCACCAATCCCTGCGAAGAGATGACCTCCGCCGTGCAGCTTCCGCCGTTCAAACGCACGATGGCGTCCTTCAGAGAGGCGTTGTTGATGTCGTAGATGTCTTGGGCGCTCAAACGGAGGCCGGCTTCTTGCATGCCGGCTTCGTTGATGCGTTGCAGCATGTGGAGGAGCCACATGCCTTCGTCGGCGCGTGCCGAGGAGAAGAGCAGCAAGAATGCTGCTGCCAGGGTGGTGAATCGTTTCATGTCGATGAGGTTGTTTGTGTTCGGGTTGGTCATCGCGCAGAGCCTTCGTCCGCTTGCCAGTCGATGGAGCCGGCCAAGCGTTCGATGCGCGTGTAGAGGTCATTCAAATTGGGCCCGCCGTAGCGGTTGTAGACGGTCTTGCCGTCGATGGTCAGGATGTTGGCAGGCAAGTCCATCACCATGGGGTCGTCGTATCGGGTCTGCAAAGTGTCAAACCCCATGTCTGAGGCCAAATCCGACACCATGCGCCACATGCCCACGTCCACCTGCGCACGGTGCATGCCTTGGGCCAACGACCGCCCAAAAGCTTGGTCACAGAACCGCCCCACCTTCAACGTGGCCTGGCCTGTGCTCAGTACCGAGAGTTCATACACTGGACATTGACCAAAACACGACGTCCGCTGCAGTCCCACCAAGACCTGCACTTCTGCGGTGACGTCCTTGGTTTCTCGGCAGCCGAAAAACGCCACGGCTGTCAGGGTCGCAATCAGCAGCAGAGAGGAACGCATCACTTCTTTTTGCGGTTCGAACGCGCTTCGTTCTTTTTGCGCTCGGTTTCCTTTTGCTTCTTCTCAGCTTCTTTGGCCGCTTCTTGAAGGCGCTCCATGAAGCTGGGCTTCGTGCGGTCCTTCGCCTTGGATTTGTTGTCCTCGATCTTGGCCTTGATCTTGTCTTCGTTGATGAAGAAGCGCTTGATGGTCACCATTTGGCCGATGCTCACGACGTTGGCGGTGAAGTAGTACAAGCTCAAACCCGAGGCGAAGCCGTTGAAGAAAAACAGCATCGTGAACGGCATGATGTTCTGGATGGTTTTCATGTCCGGCATGCCCGGCTGTTGTGGCATGCTTTGGTTGGCCATGGTCATGCGCATGTACACCAGCATGGAGGCAGCCATGAGGATGGTGAATCCGCTGACGTGCGCCCCGTAGAAGGGGATGCTGAACGGCAAGTCCAATATGCTGTCAAAGGCCCCGAGGTCGTCCGCCCACAAGAACGATTGGCCCCGCAAATCAATGTTCGAAGGGAAAAAGCGGAACATCGCATACAGGATGGGCATCTGCAGCAAGGCAGGCAAGCATCCCGCCATCGGGTTGACCCCCGTTCGGCGGTACAACTCCATGGTTTCCTGCTGGCGCTTCATGGCGTCCTCTTTGTGCGTCTCGTTGATTTCGTTGAGCTCGGGGCGCAACACGCGCATCTTGGCAGAGCTCATGAAATTCTTCCACGTGATGGGGAAGAGGGCACTCTTGATGACGAGCGTCAGGATCAGCACAATCAGGCCCAAGTTGCCGATGTACTGCGCAATGAACCCGTAGACAGGCAGGATGATGTTCCGGTTGACCCACCCAAAAATCCACCACCCGTAATCGATGATGCGTCCCACCTCCTCAAGACCCGTGGCTTCGAGTTCAGCGAGGTCATTGGGTCCAAAGTAGAAGTGCAGCGGCTGCCCGTCGTACGGCAACTCAGCCACGTAGCCCATCACGTACGTCGTGTCGTCGGCGGGCATCACGTTCGCCAATTTCGCCCCGGGCCCAAACGGCTGCGGGCTGCTCACGAGCGCCGAGAAGTAGTTCTGCTTGAAGGACAGCCACGACAGCGACTCTTCCAAGACGGCGTCGTCTTCCTTGCCGTCACTCAGGTAATCGCGCTCCTCGCCGAGTTCGAGGTAGTAGACGGCGCTGTGCTGGCGCTCCCACTGCAAGCCTTTCTCGTTGCGCTGTCCCACCGCGCTCCACGTGAAGGTGCGGTTGGATTCGGTGGCGCGTTCCACGCCCGTGAAGGACACGTCGGTTTTGACTTGGTAGCCCTCGAGTTTGTGGACCAAACGAATGGCCATCCCCGCGCCCAACGTCGCCTCCATCACAAGCTGCGACGACGCTTCGCTCACGGGTTGGAAGTGCAAATCCGCGAAGCCCACGCGTCCGACTCCAGGGACGTCCCAAGCCACATTCATCTCGGAGAGCGCACGTTCCCAAAGGCTCACGGGCTCAGACGTGCCATAGCGCGTGTAGCCGTCGTTCAGTGTGGCTTCGACAGGCAAGCCGCCACGCGTATTGAAGACCACGCGCACGCGGTCGTTTTCCAAGACCACGTCGCGGTCGGCGCCGGCCACAGCCGTCCCAAAAATGCCATACCGACGCTGCAACTCTGCAGTCAACGCCTCAGACGCGGCAGAGCCATCTTCGAGCGTGGCGCCGCTTTGGAGGGCGTCCATGGTGGCGAGCTCTGTGCGTTCCTTGACCTGTTCAAGCTGAGCAAGACTGTCTTGGGCGGCGGCTTCGGCTCCCTGTTGGGCTTCCCACGCTGCGATCTCTTCGTCTGACGGGGTGATGTAGTACTGATAGCCAAACAGCAGGGCCATCATCAGCAGCAGCCCGGTGATTGTGTTGCGATCCATGAGTGTGCGAAGTTAGGGTATGGGGTGTCTGTGGCAGGGAATTTGAAGGGGAGGAGTTACCAACGATGGCCCTCCTCGCTCGTCCACAACCCGCGCAGTTTCATGGCTTGTTCAATCAGGTTTCGGACGCAACCTTGTCCGCCTCCTTCGGGAACCACCCAATCCACGACGTCGCGGACTTCCGCCACGGCGTCAAATGGGCAGCTGCTGAGCCCCACGGATTGGAGGGCTTTCAGGTCGTTGAGGTCGTCGCCCATGTAGGCAATCTCCTCCAACGAAAGTCCTTTGCGCTCCGCCAATGCACGCACCGCGGCCAACTTGTCGGAGGCGCCTAAGTGCACTTCTTTGACCCCAAGTCCTTCCATGCGCCAGCGCACGGGTTCTTCCTTGCCGCCCGTGATGACTGCGAGCTCCAGGCCTTGCTTCACGGCCCACTGCACGGCAAAGCCATCTCTTGCTGACGCGGTGCGGGCCATGCTGCCGTCGGGCATCAAATACACGGTGCCGTTGGTGAAGACGCCGTCGTAGTCGAAGGCGAACAACTTGATGGTGGACAGTTTTGTTTTGTAGTTCATGGGTGATGTCGCTTGGCGATGTGAGCGGCGAGGGCGTCGTAGACGTCTCGCATGTCTTCAGGGAGCAGCGTACGATGGCGTTCGAGGGTGGCCTCGTCACCGCGCTTGGCAGGGCCCGTTTGCCGTTCCCGCGCATCTCCGTTTAACCCACCCTGGGTCAAACCTAGCACGAGGTTGCGCAACAAGGTTTTGGGCAAGGCGCGTTGGTTGAGGACCTCTTGCGCTTCCGCCAACATGTGGTTGGCGTAGTTGTCGGCCATGACCGCGGCGAGGTGGGCGGCAGCCCGCTGCGTTCCCGAGGCCTCGGCGACCTCACCTTGCCAGGCTTCGGCCAAGGTTTGGGCCACGTGAAGGGCGGAAGCGTCAGACGCTTCGATCACGGTGGGGGTGCCTTCGAGGGGGACGTTGCCCGCCTTGGGGTTGAAGCTCCGCACAGGCCAAACCACCGCCCGCGGTCCCGGCAGGGCATCCAGCGGCGTGGCGCCTGAGAGGTGCACCATGACGCACGAGGGAGAGACCATCGCGGAGATGCCTTCGGCCACTTCGGCAATGAGCCCATCCGTTACCGCCACGACGACGACTTGGGCATCGGCCAAGGCACCAGCAGCCTCTGTGAGTTTGGTGGTCCAGGGGCAGCCAAGGGCTTCCCCCAAGGGGCGGGCAGAGGTTTCCGTGCGGCTGACCACGTGCAACATCTCGTGGCCCGCACGCTGCCAAGCAGGCGCCAATTCACGTGAGACTTGGCCCGCGCCGATGAGCACGATGCGAAGTTCAGCCACGGCTGGAGGCTTTGCGTTGGCGGATGCGCATCCGCACGGCCAGGAACGATCCCAGCGTCATGAGGATGCAGCCGAGCCACAGCCAATTGATCTGGGGGAAGATGACGGCCTGCATGACGACAAAATCCTTGCGCACGCTCTCGTGTTCCCACACCGTCATTTCGACCGTCTCGGCCTCGGGGTCGAACGCTTCGATGCGGAAGCGCAAACCCCATCCCTCGGCCTCGTAGAGGTCGGGCACGACTGTGTTGCCGCGGACGATGTACAAGGGGTCGTGGACTTCCACCGTTCGGCCTCTGCGCAATCCGACGCACGCGGCCAGGGCCAAATCGTCGTCGAGCAACCCCCGCTCAGGACGTTCTTCGTCACGAATCACCCGCAGGCTGTCAATGGTCAGCAACACGCCTCCAACAAACATGGAGTCGCCCACCACAAACTCTTGTGCCTGTCCACCCAACCAGCCTTCCTCGTCGGTTTCAGGCGGCGTCACGCGTCCCCACTTGATGTGGGTGTAGAGGTCACGGAACAGGAAGTGCTCGGTGTCGGGCTCGGGGGCGTTGCCCATTTGGGCATTGAGCTGAATGCGCGGAGAAAGCTTGAACACCTCCTCGCCAGGGGTGCCGTTCACCCAACGTGTGGCGCGCTCGGTTTGAGATTCTTGGGGAAAGGGAAGGAAGTTCCAGTGCGTTTCGACGTCCTCGTCAAACGTGGGACTCGCCTTGTGGTCGTCCAGGGCTTGCCACACCATGCCCTCGTGCGCCACAATGTCTCCGGCCGCATAGGCTTTCGGCGCGCGCTCGAAGTAGGCCATGTCGAACAACACGTGGATGCCTTCCTGGCGCCGCTGCTCGTAGGACACGAAGTACGGCCCCATGGGCAGCGTGTCGCCTTCCATCAAAAGCAGGTCCGTGGCGTTGTTCAGCTCTTCGTTCAGGGTGGAGATGTCGCCAATGCGGTTTTGGGAGATGACGTCCTTTTGGGCGGTGGAGATGACCGCCCCAAAAATCGTCAGCGCAAAGCCCACGTGCGCCAAGGGCGACCCCATGGTGTCCAGCTTGCCCTTCCACATTTGGGCGATGTAATCGGCGTTGCTGAGCGCCGCAAACAACGTGGCAAACAACAGGGCCACGCGCGGAATTTCATGGCTCTCAAAGTCGTAAAGCACCAGCAGCGCCCCCGTCAAGACGGTGGCCCCAAGCGTGGCTCGCACCAATTTGCCCGCCACCACGCGGATGTCGCTGCTCTTGTACTTGAGCCATTGGGCCAAACCAATGAGCAAGAAGATGAGTACGGCGAGCGGCACCTGAACCAAGTGGTAGGTGCGGTCCAAATCGGTGCCCGGCGCCAAATCGTGTTGCGCCAAGTCGCCGAGGACCGACCATCCCGTCACCCCTTCAGCCCAAGTGAGCAAGGGGGAGAAGGGCTCGAGGAAGTGATTGAAGACGGGCACACTCGTTTGCCACGTGATGTGCACGGCCCCCAACACCAAAAGCAAGGACCCCACGAACATCCAAAACTCCCGCGACCACAATGCGTCTTCCTCTTCGTCGCTTTTGAACTCTTTGCGGAAGGCGCGAATGGCCGCAGCTGCCATCACCCCGAGGAAGGCGAGAAAGCCAAGGGCCGGTTGTCCTATGGCCACCAATCCCAAGGTGGCCAATGCCAGGCCCCCGTAGATTTTCCGAGAGGCCGTGTCTTCGAGCAACATCAAGTGCCCAAGGGCGACAAAAGAGAGCAAGTAGGCGAGGAGTTGGGGCAAAATCCCACTGTCCACAAAGCTGTGCACGGACGTGTCTCCGAGCACGCCGCTCTTGGTCAAGAACGTCGAGTAGAGCACGAGCAGGAACGCGAGGACGCTCAAGTAAACGGTCGAGAAGAGGGCCGTCGGCTTTTTGCGGTTGCGGTTGATCAGCAGCAAGTGTGCGGCAGCAACCAGAACCATCCAGGGCACGAGCGAGGAGTTCTCCACCGGATCCCATGCCCAGAATCCGCCAAAGCTCAAGGCTTCATAGGCCCAAGCGCCCCC
The DNA here is from genome assembly GCA_965658245.1 of uncultured Flavobacteriales bacterium. Taxonomy (GTDB): domain Bacteria; phylum Bacteroidota; class Bacteroidia; order Flavobacteriales_D; family Sanyastnellaceae; genus UBA11663. The sequence continues at coordinate 13,129 of CBFHRO010000027.1, read as the reverse complement.
CATCAAAATGCCAGCCCCCAAGATGCCCACCGCGAAGAAGGCCCATGGCAACACCGGTTGGACCCATCCGGTCAAATCGCGTCTCCACATGGCGCCCACGGCGTAGGCAAAAGGCACACTGCACGCCGCGAATCCGAGGAACAACGTCGGCGGATGGATTGTCATCCAATAGTTTTGAAGAAGGGGGTTAAGACCCTGTCCGTCAGCAAACTGAGGAAATGACGTGAGGTAGTCCGCACGCGCCGTCCAAGGCAAGCCAAGGTTGGCCGGCGCTTCGCGCAACAGCATGAAGGGGTCGAGTCCAAGTTGGAAGTCCCCGAAGTAGATGCCGAGCAACATGATGCCCAGGAACGCCTCAATGGCGCTGAGCACGGCCATGACCTCTCGTTGCCACGCATCGGCGCGACGCAGGATGAACAGTGCCAGCACGTTGTGCCAGAACATCCAGAGCAAAAACCCGCCTTCCTGACCGCCCCAAAACGCACTCAACACAAACCGCATCGGCATCTCGTTGTTGAGGTGCTTCCAGATGTATTGGAATTCGTAGCGGTGCCCAAAGAAGAGCACAAAGATCAGCGCAATCACCCCCAACGTGCTCGCGGCGTGGGTCACGAAGGCCCTGCGTCCCAGGCGGATTTGGCCGCGCACGAACGCCACCGTGGCCAACAAGGCCGACGCAAACGCCACCGCGACCAGGAATCGGCCGAGGTACGCTGCCCACATCCATTCGCCGAGGTACTCCATCAAGCGTCGGTGTCCAACAGGTGGTTTTGCTCGTTGTATTTCGACGGGCACTTCATGAGCATCTCCGTCGCCCGAAAATGGCCATCGCCCGCTTTGCCATAGAGGTCGATGCTTTCTGAGCGCTCGAGGCCCGTGGGTTTGGCCTTCTCAAGCCAAACCTCATGCACGTCACCACTTTTGTCGGTCAGGTGGAATTTGGTGAGCGAGGTGTTCACCTGTGGATCGTACTCCACAGGGTAGTCGACGGCCAACGTGCCGGACACCTTGTACTCGGTGCCGGGGTCGGCAAAGGCCGTGGCGAAATCCACGGAGCGGCTGGTGCTGGTGATGCTGGCCACAAATGTGCCCATCAAACCGGCGACGAGCAGCAGGAGGACGATGTGCGTGCGCTTCATGCGTTGTGTGTTCCGTTGAGCGTGTTTTCTTCTTCCGAGAGGCGTTGAAGCATTCGTGCGGTCCGCACCCACCAAAGGCCCAAGCCTGCGAGGATGATGACTGCGACGCCCACCACCACGGGCATCTTGCCTGAAGCCATGAACACAGTCTCCAACGAGCTTGTTGAAGCCGGTGTCACAAGGAGCAGGCCGAGGGGCATGTTTGACCTGGTGAGTTGTGCTTCCGCGATGCGTTCACGGGTCTGTTCGATGCGCAATTGCAGGCGGTACATCCACGTTCCGAGGATCATCCATCCCAACACGGCAGGGTAGAAGGCCGCGCGCAACGCGCTGTCGAGGTCGTAGCTGCTGAACGCGGGGTTGCCGCCTTTGCCTGGGTGCAGGCTTTCGGTGAAGCGGGGCAGCACCATGAGCAAAACGACGAGCAAACAGAACCCAAAGAGATTGTACACGGCCGAGAGGCGGGACCGAAGCTTGGCGTCTTGGATGGAGCCGCGAAGCACCAAGTAGCCTGCGTACACCATGACGGTCACAAAGGCGCCATTGAGCTGCGGGTCGTCTACCCACCACGCGCCCCACGTGAAGCGTGCCCACAGGCTGCCTGTCAACAATCCCAGCACCCCAAACCAAAGCCCCACCTTGACCGCCGACACGGCGCGCTGATCGCGGTCGAGGTCGCCGCCGACGCGGAGGGTGCGGATGCTTTGGGCGAAGCTGATGCCCATCAGCAGGAACATGGTGAACCACATCGGCACGTGCAACATGAGGTTGCGGATGCTCTCCATGATGTTGGGCTGGAAGGGAAAGTGGAAGTCCAAATCCGCCGGCTCCAAGTTGGCCAGAATGGCCGGGTTGTCCGGGAATTTGGCCTTGGCCACGGCTTCAAGTCCTGTGGCAAAGAATCCGTTGGCGTAACTGATGGTGCCGTCTTGCTTGCCATTGATGAAGACGTCAAAACTCGCGGCTGGCACGAATTTGGGGAGACGCACACGGCACTTGACATGCGTGTCGTCCATGGCTTTGACAGCGGTGGCCGCCATCACGTTGTCTCCGCGTCGCAGAAACACCCGAGGCTCAGAGGTCGCGAAATGGGTGGCGTGTCCCACGATTTCCATCTCGTAAACGCCGCCTTCCGCGGTCAGTTCGGTTCGGCTCACCAGGACATCTTCAATCCCCGGGCCGAGCGGCACGGTGAACGTCATGAAGAAGGTGTAGCTGAGCAAGACCAGCCCGACCAAGCGGATGGCCCAAACGCGGCGAGAGGTAGGTTCCTGTGACTGCTTCATGAGGCACGCCAAAGGTACGGGAAGAGGACGGCGCCAAAGACCCCTGAACCGGCCGCCAAGGCCCCAAGAAATGCGAAGTTGTGCCAGGTGTCGGCCAACAAGACGCCCGACATCAGTTCACTGCCCAGGGTGGTCGAAACGAGAACCACCGGCAAGACCAAGGGAAGGCCCAACACGGCCGTCATCCCAAACCCGGCACCGGCACGTGCCGCGATCAAGGCCAGCAAGGTCAAGGTCGTGCCCAGTGCCACCGCGGTCAGAACCATCCCCCCGACAAACCCTGCGATGCGCAGGCCGTCCAAATTCGCCCAGCCCAACAACAAGCCCATGAAGAACACGACCAAGCAGGCTAGGCCCGTCAGGACCACCACGTTGTGCAAGGTTCGGGCCAGCATGAAATGAAGCGGTTGCACAGTGGTACGCAGGTAGGCCAGAACCTCGGTTCGGTCTTCTTCCAAGGTTCGGCTTACGCCGTTGAATGCGGTAAAGAGCAGGATGATCCATGCCAAGGCATTCCACGTTTCGGGCTCCGGACGTCCCTGCACCACTTGGTACGCAGCATAGACCGTGGCAATGGCGAACAACACGAGGCCGGCCACGCTGTGTTGTGCCCGCACGTCGGCCTTCCAAAAATGCCGAAACAAAAACCACGTCTCGCGCATGACAGCTTAGACGATGGAGAGGGGTTTGGCCACTTTGGCAAACAGCTTCGCCATGTTTCGCGCATCCTCAATGGCCCGGTGCTGCGTCCCGTCGAAACTCAAGCCCTCCATGTCGAGGGCGTTTTTCAGGCCGATTTGGTTCTTGGATCCCTTCCAACGGCTGTAGTGACGCTGCAGGCACGCCCAGTATTTGAGCCATGGCAAATCCATGTCGTGCAGGCGTGCGTCGTTGGCAAACTGACGGCGGTCAAATTCGCCCCAGCTCATGAGCATGGCACGGGTGTCGTCAAAGCCCACCCAGTCCTCGAACAAGTCAATGGCCTCGTCAAACAACGGGGCGTCTTCGATGTCGTCTTGCACAATGCTTGTCAACTTGGTGCAGAACGGGCTGATCTCGGGGTGGAGCTTGGGACGAACAAACTGACAGAAGTCGTCCACGATTTCGAGGTTCTCGTTGAGCTTGACAGCACCAATTTCAATGATTTCCACCTTGCGAGGCTTCCGGCTTCGCCAGCATGTGGCTTCCAAATCGTAGACAATGAATTGACGTTCGCTCATCGTTCGCAAAGATACATGGTGCCTTCCCCAGAGGAAGGGCGTTGTGAACAAGTGGCGCTTTGCGGTGCAGTTTTCCCGTCCTTTGCTTCCCATGCAGACCTCCAAGCCCAAACTCGTCGTCCTCAGCGGCGCCGGCATGAGTGCCGAGTCAGGCATCGCGACGTTTCGCGGAGCCGATGGTCTTTGGGAAGGGCACCGCGTCGAGGAAGTGGCCTCGCCCGAGGGGTTCGAGGCCAACCCGGCATTGGTCCTCGACTTCTACAACCAGCGCCGACGCCAAATCGTCGATGCCCAACCCAACGAAGGGCACCTCGCCCTCTCGAGGCTCGAGTCGCGCTTCGACGTGCACATCGTCACCCAGAATGTGGACGACCTTCACGAGCGTGCAGGCAGCACCCAAGTCATGCATTTGCATGGGGAAATCCGAAAGGCGCGTTCCACCCAGCGCGCCGACGTGGTCCTGGATCTGCCAGGAACGGAATTGAACCTCGGCGATGTGGGGCCCGATGGGGCGCAGTTGCGTCCGCACATCGTGTGGTTTGGCGAAGCGGTACCCTTGATTGATGCGGCCATGGACGTGGTGGCTGCCGCCGATGTGGTCATCGTCGTGGGGACGTCTTTGCAGGTCTATCCCGCGGCAGGGCTCGTGGGGTACGCACCACCGCATGCGCCCATCCACGTGGTCGACCCCCACACGCCTCTCGAGGGCGGAGGCAGGGTTGAATTGCACCGATGTGGCGCGGTCGAGGGACTCACACGTCTCGAATCACGGTGGCGCACGGATCGGGGTTGAGTGGCCCCGAGTACCCCAGTCGCATTGTCATCGTGGCGAATCAGCGCACGCGCATCCGCCACGCACTCGGAGCTTCGGCGGGCATTGTCGCCGCGTTTTTTTCATCCTTAAGACGGTCCATGGCGCCAAGAATCAAGTCCACTGCGGTGGCGTCGTCACAAGGGAAGGGACGGTCCAGTTTTTCCGGAGAAAAGTGTTGGGCCACAAACCCGGTATCGAAATTTCCGGAACGGAAGGCTTCGTGGTTCATGGCAAAATGTCCAAACGCCAAGGTGGTGTCCACCCCGTGCACTTCGTACTCGTCAATGGCGCGCAGCATCCGCTCGATGGCCGCCTCACGGGTGGGGCCGTGCGTGCACAACTTGGCCAACATCGGATCGTAGTGCATGCTGACTTCGCCGCCCTCGGCCACGCCATCGTCGACGCGGACGCCGGAGCCCGCGGGAGGGCGGTAGCGCGTCAAGGTGCCTGTGCTGGGCAAGAATCCGCCTGCCACGTCTTCGGCATACACACGCAGTTCGAGCGCATGACCTTGAATGGTGAGGTCGTCTTGGGTGAATGAAATGGGATGCCCTTCGGCAATGCGAATCTGCTCACGCACCAAGTCGACGCCAGTGATCATCTCGGTGACTGGGTGCTCCACCTGAAGGCGCGTGTTCATTTCAAGGAAGAAGAATTCACGGGAGGCGTCGACCAAGAATTCGACCGTGCCGGCCCCGACGTAATCGCAGGCACGCGCAACTTCAATGGCGCATTGGCCCATCTTCGCACGCAACCTGTCATCGAGCAGGGCAGAGGGGGCTTCCTCCACGACTTTTTGGTGTCGACGCTGGATGCTGCACTCCCGCTCAAACAAATGCACCGCATTGCCGTGGCTGTCACAAAGCACCTGAATTTCAATGTGACGCGGCTGTTGCACCAAGCGCTCAATGAACACGGCGCCGTCGCCAAACGACCGCTCCGCCTCCGAAATCGCACGCTGCAATTCACCCTCGAGCTGAGCGGGATCGTGGACTGCACGCATGCCTTTTCCGCCACCGCCTGCACTCGCTTTGATCAACAGGGGGAAGCCAATCCGCTCCGCTTCACGCTTGGCTTCTGCAGGGTCCGACACGGCACCCTCGGTGCCGGGAACCATGGGGATGTTTCGTGCCGCCACAGCTTCTTTGGCCGCGAGTTTGGAGCCCATGACGCGAATGGCGTGGGGGTGAGGTCCCACGAACCGAATGCCAGCGCGCTCCACTGCCTCGGCGAATTCGGCGTTCTCGCTCAAGAAACCGTAGCCCGGGTGGATGGCGTCGGCACCTGTGTTCAACGCGGCTTCCACAATCCGGTCAATGATGAGGTAGCTCTCGCTGCTGGGTGCAGGGCCCACACAGACCGCTTCGTCGGCGGCAAGCACATGGGGCGCTTGGGCGTCCGCTTCGCTGTACACCGCGACGGTGGAAATGCCCATGTCGCGCGCCGTACGCATGACGCGTACCGCGATTTCGCCACGGTTGGCCACGAGCAGTTTGGTGATGGGGCGGATGTCTGAAGGATTCATGGCATCGGGATTGACGGTCCGAAGATAGGGGCGTTGCACCTCCACTTCAGGGCATGAAAAAAGGGCAAGCGATTCTTGTCGCACCGCTACAACCGCATACCCTTGCTGCCTTCCGGCCCTGGGGGATTCTGCGGGAGCTGGTCGCAAGAGACTTGCCCCAGCGCAAAGATATGCACGTTGCGTCCGTACCTTGCACGCCATGGCACATTTCAATGTTACGAGCACTTATGGTGCCCTCGGTGCAGCGGTCAATTTCGCGTTGGTGATGGGGTTGTACCTGGTCAACATGGACCTTTTGGCCGAGTGGTACGTGGGCATTTTGACCCTGCTTATCCTCGTGGTTTTCCTTTTCACAGGTACCGTTGCAGCCCGAAGAGCCAACGGCAACGTCTTGTCCTTTGGTCATGCATGGGTGGCATCGATGACTGTGGCGCTTGTGGCGCAGGTGTTGAGTGCCGCGCTGACGCTGCTGCTTTATCAGGTTGTCGCGCCTGAATTGCCCGGTGTGCTGGAGCAAATCACCTTGGAAAAGACCCAAATCATGATGGAAGGATTTGGCATGAGCGGAGACATGCTTGACATGCAAATGGAGGAGATCAAGGAGGCGATGAAAGAAGCCTACACCTGGAAAGGTTTGGCCAAAAATTCTGCCGGTGGCATGCTCATGTGGGCGGTGGTCTCGTTGATTGTGGCGGCCGTGACTCGCAAAAACGCCAACACCGAATTCGCCTAACCCATGCAAGGCCAACCCACATTGGACGTGACGGTCGTCGTGCCGCTCCTTGACGAAGAAGAAAGCCTGCGGGAATTGAAAGCAGGCATTGACCGCGTCCTCGGGGGATTGTCGTACGAAGTGATTTTCATCGACGACGGGAGCCAGGACGCGTCTTGGTCTGTGATTTCCGAATTGCACGAAGCCCAGCCCAACACGGTTCGAGGCATCCGCTTTGCCCGGAATTACGGCAAAAGCGCGGCCTTGCAAAAGGGATTCGAGGCGGCCCAAGGCGCGGTGGTGTTCACCATGGACGCCGACCTTCAAGACGACCCGGAGGAATTGCTCCCCATGCGGCAGCAGTTGTTGGACGGCGGTTTGGACCTCGTCAGCGGATGGAAGAAGAAGCGTCATGATCCGCTCAGTAAGACGATTCCCACCAAGTTGTACAACTGGGCCACGCGTCGCATCAGCGGCATTCATTTGCACGACTTCAATTGCGGCCTGAAGTGCTACCGTTGGCATGTCGTCAAGGCGATTGAGGTGCAAGGCGAAATGCACCGCTACATCCCCATGCTCGCCAAAACCGCGGGCTTTGACAAGATTGGCGAGAAGGTGGTGACCCACCATGCCCGTCCGTACGGGGTGAGCAAGTTTGGCTTGGAGCGGTTCACCAATGGGCTTCTCGACCTCATGACCGTGGGATTCATTGGCCGGTTCGGCCGGAAGCCGATGCACTTTTTTGGGCTGGTGGGCTTGTTGCTGTTTTTGGTGAGCGCTTCGCTCTTCCTCGGCATCGGGGGGTACAAGCTCTACGCGTTGGCCAACAGCATGCCCGCCAAAAACTTGGCGGACCTCAGTTGGTTCTACGTCGCCCTCACGGGAATGATCCTCGGCGCCCAGTTCTTCCTCTCAGGCTTCTTGGCAGAGATGCTGTCTCGGAACAATCCTGAGCGCACCGACTACCGGATCCTGACGCGCCTCGAAGGAGACGACTGACGCGTTTGCAAGAGAGGCGTCGAACACGTCTCGAGTCATCCTGCAATCACTGCCGAACCAAGCACTTCATCGCCCTGCTCGCCGCCGTGCCAAGCTGCAAATTGGCCCGCCGCGATGCCGCGCTGAGGCGTGTCAAAGTCCATGTACCATTGCCCGTCTGATTCGCAGACCAAGTGGCCTTCTTGCAACGGTTGGCGGTAGCGGATGCGCAATCCCCAAGAACGCGTGCCCGGTTCATCGAACGCTGCCCCGGGATTGACCCAATGAGGCGTTTCCAGCTGGAGTGCAGATCGGTAAAGTCCGGGATGGTGATCGCCCTGCCCCACAAAAACGGTGTTGGTGTCGACACACGTGCCGATCACAAACAACGGCTCGGGCTTGCCGCCCACCTGCAGGCCTTTGCGTTGGCCGACCGTGAAAAAGTGGGCGCCGTCGTGCTGGCCCACCACCGTTCCCATGTCGGGGCGAAGTGGAAAGGCTTGCGCGCGGGTCGCCAAATCGTCGCCCTCGCGCTGAAAGACCTCGTGACCCGCCTCGATTTCCACAATGTCACCACGCTTCACCGCAAGTTGCTGCTGCAAAAATTCCGGCAGTCGAACCTTGCCGATGAAGCACAGCCCTTGGGAGTCCTTTTTGTCTGCAGTTGGCAATCCGATGTCCGCCGCGATTTGTCTGACCTCGGGTTTGTCCAATTCTCCGACAGGGAAGAGGGCGCGACCCAGCTGTTCTTGGTTCAATTGGCAGAGGAAATAGCTCTGATCCTTGTTGACATCCTTGCCTGCGCGCAAGTGATGAACCCCTTGATCGTCGGTCACCTTTCGGCAATAGTGCCCTGTGGCGACCGCATCGGCCCCCAGTTTCAAAGCGGCATCAAGGAACAGATCAAACTTGACTTCCCGGTTGCACAACACGTCGGGATTGGGGGTGCGTCCGGCCGCATATTCGGCAAACATGTAGTCGACGATGCGCTCTTTGTATTCGGCGCTCAGATCCATGACTTGAAAAGGGATGCCCAAATGGTTGGCCACGAGCATGGCGTCGTTGGCGTCGTCGATCCACGGACACTCGTTGTTGAGGGTGACGCTCTCGTCGTTCCAGTTCCGCATGAACAGCCCGATGACCTCATGGCCCTCTGCTTGAAGCAAATGGGCCGTGACGCTCGAGTCTACACCTCCAGACAAGCCAACAACAACTCTCATGACACAAAGGTAGGATGGTGGGGTGTGGCAGGTGTTGGTTTTGGCATGGATTTCCACGACCTTGACCCAAACGCATTGGAACGTGAGGCAACCCTTTCAAACAGCCTGCGTCAAAGAAGCGGCCAACGTCATGCACGAAGCAGAATTGCGCCCCTACATCGAAGCCTGCCAACTCGGCGAACGCCGGGCGCAGCGTTTCATCTTCGAGCGGTATTACCGCTTGATGTTTGGGGTGTGCCTTCGCTACGTGTCCGATGCGGACAGCGTGCAAGACATTGTGCAAGAAGGGTTTCTCAAGGTGTTTAACAACATCGAGGGATACACCTTCAAAGGTTCTTTCGAAGGCTGGATGCGTCGCATCATGGTGAACACGGCAATTGACGCCATCCGTCGCAGAAATGCGGCGGGCTGGGTCCTCGGAGACGAGGGGTCATTTGAACCTGTTGACGAAGATGGAGGTTGGGAGATGGAAGAGGAGGAAGACGCAACGTTCACCGTTCATGACGTGTTGGATGCCATGGAGCATCTCTCGCCCATGTACAGGACGGTGTTCAACCTCTATGTCTTTGACAACCTGGGGCACCAAGAGATCTCTGATCGGTTGGGCATCAGTGTTGGAACTTCGAAGTCGAATCTCGCCAAGGCGAGACGAAACCTTCGTGATTTGTTGTTGACTCGAAAAGGAAGAAAAAACCATGTCCAGTGACCCTCCATTTGACGACCAGCTGAAGCAGTCTTTCGACGGTTTCGAGCCGAACGTCCATGCCAATTGGGCGGATTTCGAGCGATCTCTTGACGCGCAACAGAACGCGGAAGCGACTTCGTCGGCCGGTGGTGGCATGAACCGCTGGGCTGTCGCTGCGGCTGTGGCTGCGGGAGGTGCGCTCATGTGGGTGACCAAACCTGTGGTCGAGCGTGCCTTTGTCGCTGAGCAAGAGGCTGTCCAAGCCGCAGTGATCGAAGATGGCCAATCGTTTGATGAAGCGTGGGCCGAGTTTACAAGCGTGACCGATGGCTTCGTGGAAGACGTGCTGGATGCCGAGTCCGAAGACGAACTCGCAGATGTGTCACGTGATGCTGACAACTTGCCCGAGAGCACCCCATTTGCGCCCTCGGCTGAGTTGGCCTTGGCGGCGAACCCGCGACCTGCGCAGCCCGGCCCCTTAGGCGACTCTCCTGTTTCCATTGTCGAAGAAAGTGACGCGGAGCGCCTGGAGCGTTTGCTCGCTGAATTGCCGTTTGACGCTTCGGTGCGTGAGGCGTGCGAAGGGGTAGAAGTGGCGTTTGAACTTTCTGGGATGGACCGCGCGATGAGTTTCCTCTGGAATTTTGGGGATGGCCATTTCTCGAGCGATCCGGCACCACGACACATCTTTACGCGCCCTGGCATCTACGACATCACGTTGTCCGTTCGTCCTCAAGGCGAGGGTAGCATCAGCACCAGAACCATCCAAAACATGATCACCGTACTTCCCAAGCCGGAAGCGTCGTTTGCATGGGCATTCCCATCCACGGTGAAAGGAAATCGCGTCCGTGTTCAACTCAACAACCAGACGACCGACGCCACGTCTGCCCGATGGGTGGTGGACGGAGACGTATCCCAAAAGGGTTTGGTGCAGTTGGAAGTCCCTGGGGTGTATCCGGTCAACTTGGTGACGAGCAACCGTCATGGCTGTTTGGACGAGGCGCATCACGACATCCACATTGGAGATCGTCACGGATTGCTTGCGCAAGCACGCTTCAGTCCCAACGGCGATGGCCACTATGACACGTTCTTGCCCCATGGTCTGAAAGACATGGAAGAGACTTGGGAAATGGTTGTCGTTGACAGCCGTGGCGATGAGGTGTATCGCACTGCTGACGCGTCTCAACCTTGGGATGGATCCTTGCCCAACGGCGAGGTGGCCAAGGACCGTGCGACCTACACGTGGACGGTCCGCTGCCTCGATTTGGATGGCACACCACGGCTATTCACAGACCGCCTGCGCATCGAGCGCTGAAGTTGCTGACATTTTCTTGGTTTCAGTCGTGGACAGGTGCAACTCCTGAGGGTGTTCCCGGGTTTCTTGTTTGGCCTATTTTTACAGGGAATTGTCTTGACATGAAAACATCTTTCTTTTTGCGCTGCACTGCGCTGGCGACGATGGTCTTCGTCTTGGGAGTGAGCGATGCCATAAGCCAAGAGGGCATCGTGATTCCCATCTCTGACGGAGGAACGGTAACCGTCGATTGCGGTGCGTCCGAAACCATCTATTTCACAGATGACAACAGCAATGGGACAGACTTTCAGGATCCCTACTCCAATCAAGATTACACCATCACATTGTGCCCCAGTGAGCCCGGGGATGCCGTGCAGGTGAATTTCTTGTCCTTCGATCTTCAAACCAACGCCAACCCCAACAACAACGATGTGCTTTTGGCCTTCAATGGGGACAACACGGGGGCGGATTTGGTGGGCGCAGGCACAGGGAATTCGTTTGTGGGAGTGAGCATCACCGCTTCGATTGACAACCCCACGGGATGTGTGACCTTTCAGTTCAACGTGAACAACAATGCCACAGGTGGCGATCAAGGTTGGGTGGCTGAAGTGACGTGTGTCACCCCGTGCTCCTATCCCGAGGCAGGCATTGAATTGGTGAGCCCGGCGCCCTTTCCTGACAATCCCATCAGTGTAGGGGTATGTCCTGACGAAGTTGTGACGTTTGACGCAAGTGGGTCTCTGCCAGGTGCCCCCGAATTCCCAGTGGACTCCTTGATTTGGAACTGGGGTGACGGCACGGTAGAAACAACCGCAGTTTCTGACGGATATCAGTTGGGTCACAGCTATCCAACACCGGGTGAATACATCGTAACGCTCGTTGTGCAGGACGTCAACAACTGCAACAGCACCAACTTGTTGCCTCACCAAGTGTTGGTGTCAACCATTCCCATTTTCAACACAGAGGTGACCACACCGCTTTGTGAAGATGCCCCTGGCTTCCTCAATGGCAATCCCGTTCAGAGCATCACTTGGACTGCGTTGCCACCCGTTGGGGTGTCCGAGCTGGCAGATTTGCCTGATGCGACAGGGGTGGCGTTCACGTCAGAGTTGTTCATTGACTTTTTCGACACCGATCAGGTTCTCGAGGATTGCGACGACATTGAACTCATCACCGCCAACATCGAGCACAGCTTCATTGGGGATTTGAGTTTTTGGATCACATGTCCAGACGGAACCGAAGTGCTTTTGATGGACAATGGCGCTTCTGGTGGCCCCGATCCCACAGGATGCACCCCCAATGATTTGGGAGGCAATGACCTCGGCATTGTGGATGTCGAAGGTTTTGACTATTCCTGGAACATGGATGCAGAATGGGTCTTGGACGACGCCAACAACCCGGACGCTGCGAGTCCAATGCCGGCAGGAACCTACTTGCCATGTGGCGACCTGTGTGACTTCGTTGGATGCCCGCTGAATGGCATTTGGACGTTCAATGTGATTGACCAATGGGCGGCGGACAACGGCACCCTGTTTGAATGGGGCATCGATTTCAACCCTGAAATTGTGCCGGGTGTGACCACGTTTACACCTGTCATTGGATTGGGTTCAGACAGTTCCTATTGGCACCCGGTGGGGGACCTTGAGAACATCTTGACCACGGCGGAAACCGGAGTGGATGGGGTCAGTGACGATGGGAATTATGTGGATTTGCTGTTCCCCGATCCAGGAACGTTTGAGTTCGGTTACGTCGTGACCAACAATTTTGGTTGCACGTGGGACACGACGTTGACAGTGGAGGTCATCGACAACCCTGGAACGTTCATCACGGCCGGTCCGGACCAAATTTTCTGCAGCAATCCTGTGCAGCTTTTGGGAGGGTTGGACACTGGAGAACCGTCCGCATGTGGTGTGGCAGGTGCGTTTGACTATTGTTATGGAGCCAACGACAACAGCATTTTTAGCTACTGTCCAGACAACCCCGGCGATGGCACCTTGATGACCCTGAGTTTCACTGCTGGCCAAATGGAAGCGGGTTGGGACGCGGTCACGGTCTACGACGGACCAGATGCGACCGGCCCTGTGCTGGCGACGTTGGACGCCACCTTTGCAGGGCAAACCTTCACTGCCTCCAATCCAGACGGTTGCATCTCCTTTCAATTCTCTGCCGATGGGGGCTGTGATTGTGCTGGTTTCTGCAATTTTGAACCCATCGAGTGGTGCGTGAGCTGCGGTGTTTCAGCCAACACTTGTGGAT
>CBFHRO010000026.1:0-26586 GCA_965658245.1 uncultured Flavobacteriales bacterium | reverse complement strand
TCACGGTCGAAGTGTACAACATCGTGGGCCGCAAGGTGTGGACCTCGAGGGCCCAAGGTGAAGGTGCCGTTCAGCGCATCGACCTCGGCGCGCTCGAAGCGGGCAACTACCTCATCAGTGTGTCTGACGACGTCACCAAGGTGACCCGTCGCGTGACGCTCCTCGACTGAGGAACCCTAACGACTTTGTGAATGCGGCGTGCCGAAGGGTGCGTCGCATTTTTTTTGCGCTACTTTGGAGGCATGCAGTGGGAAGTTTGGCAATTGTGGCTCGCAGCAGCCATCGGGCTCATCATTTTGGAGGTGTTTGTGCCCGGATTTGTGCTGGCGTGTTTGGGCGTGGGTGCTTTGGCGGGCGCGGGTGCGGCCGCGCTCGGCTGGGGATTGACTGTCCAGCTCGTGAGCGTGGCGATGTTGAGCCTGTTGTCGTTCTTCTTCTTGCGCCCCGTGGCTTTGCGCATGTCTCAATCTGAGGGTGCACGCACAGGTGTCGATGCGCTTGTGGGGAGGGAGTGCCGTGTCACCACGGCCTTCGATGCTGCCACGGGCCTCGGTCGCTGCAAAGTGGATGGAGACGATTGGCGCGCCCAGTTGGCTCCCCATGCCCAAGCAGACCTCGCTGGAGAGCGGGCGTCGGTTTGGGTGGAACACGTAGAAAGCAACACCTTGATCGTTCACACACAACCCCCCACATCGTGAGTCCCACTTCCATTCTCGCCCTTCTTTTTCTGCTTTTGGCCATTGTCATCGTTGTCAAGGGCGTGCGCATCGTTCGTCAGAGCGAAAGCATGGTCATCGAGCGCCTCGGCAAATACCGCACGACGCTCAATGCTGGCATCAACATCATCATCCCCATTGTGGACCGTCCCCGCGACATCGTATGGCGCCTTGCGGGGGAAATGCCCGACGGCACCAAGGTGGTGCAGTACAAGATGAGGGACCGCGTGGATTTGCGGGAGACGGTGTTCGATTTTCCAAAGCAGGGCGTCATCACCAAAGACAATGTGGTGACCGAGATCAATGCCTTGATCTACTTCCAAATCACCGACCCTGTCAAAGCGGTGTACGAGATCAACAACCTGCCCAACGCCATTGAAAAGTTGACACAGACCACGCTGCGGAACGTCATCGGTGAGTTGGAGCTGGACGAGTGTTTGACCTCGCGCGACACCATCAACATGAAGCTTCGGACGATCTTGGACGAAGCCACCAACAAGTGGGGCGTGAAAGTGAACCGGGTGGAGTTGCAGGACATCAACCCGCCAACGGACATCAAGGAGGCGATGGAAAAGCAGATGCGTGCAGAACGCACCCGTCGCGCCCAAATCATCGACGCAGAAGGCACCAAGACGGCAGCCATCCTCGAGGCAGAAGGCCGGAAGGGCGCCGACATCAACCAGGCAGAGGGCGAGAAGCAAGCTCGGATTCTCAAGGCAGAGGGCGAGGCGCAGGCGCGCTTGGCGGTCGCGGAAGCGGAGGCGGAGGCGATTCGACGAATTGCCGCCGCGGTGGACACTTCGTCGGCCGACCCCACCCAGTATCTCATTGCCGTGAAGTACATCGAAATGATGGACCAAGTGCTGCGAGAAGGTGGAACGGGTTCCAAGACGGTGTTCATGCCCTACGAGGCGAGCGGCTTGATGAGCAGCGTCGGGGGCATCAAAGAGCTGATGAATGCGGCGAAGGAATGAGTTGGCTGGCGCCCTCGCTGCGCTGGTCGCCTTGCTTTGTGGAGGGTGTGCTGAAGGTTTGCGGCCTGGAAACGCCACCTTGCGTGATTACACGGGGCTCGACGGATGCGGCTGGGTGATCGAGGTTGATGAAGGAGGCGTGTTGGAGCCCTTGAATTTGGGCGAATTCATCTCGGCCCCTGATGCAGACATGCGCTTGAGGGTGGAATACGAAGAGGAAACAGGTTACTTCGGCATTTGCATGGTGGGGCCCATTGTGACCCTGTTGGAATGCGACGTCCCCAACTGAGTGTCACATCTCGTGGGCCATCCATGGGATGCGTTTGTAGGACGGCTTGGTGTGAAAAGACGAGGGGACGACACGTTGAAGGATGTCTTTCAATCCGTGGAGCAAAGCTTCGCGGTGGTAGTGGGGCCTGACTGCAAGGCTGACTTCCCGAGCGGGTTGAGGGTCAGCAAATCGCCGAAGCGCAGGATCGTTGGGGTTTTCAAGCGCCTCCAATCCTGGGATCAACGTGCAACCTCCGGATTGGCGGACAAGCCGTTTGAGGGTTTCGATGGAGCCACTTTCATACTTGAATCCCAATTGCTCGCCTCGCTTCGGAGCGCCACAAAGCTGGATCACTTGAGTGCGAAAACAGTGTCCCTCTTCGAGCAGCAACATGGATTCAATCGGCAGATCCGCGGCGGTCAATTGACCTGAGGGAATGCCTGCCGCGTCGTGATCTTGGTGCAAGTACGCATGCATCGGTTCCATGAAAACCGATTCGCACCGCAGATTGGAGTTTGTCAAAGGCGTGACCAGAATGCCGACGTCGATGTCTCCCTTGTGCAAATCCTTGAGCATGTCAGCCGTGGTGCGTTCCCAAACGCTGACCTTCAAATCCGGGCAGTCATGGAGGAGCCGTGGCATCAGTCTTGGCAAAAGGGAGGAAGCCAAAGTGGGCAACACGGCCAGACGGAGTGTGCCGTCCATGCGCTCTGTGGTGCCGGCCATCCAATCGGACAATCCCCCCAACTCCTCCAAAATCCGCACGGCGGTCAAGTGAACCTGCTGGCCGACCTCCGTCAAGACAATGGGCTGTTGGCTTCGGTCGAACAAGGGAGACCCCATCTCGGCTTCGAGCTTCTTCAGTTGCACGGACAGCGTCGGTTGCGACACCCGGCAAAGCGCTGCAGCGTTCCCAAAATGCCTTTCTGTCGCCACGGCATGAACGTACTTGAGTTGCTGAAGCGTCATGGTTGATAGTTTTTGTCTATCACAAATCTATGATTTTCAATTTTCATGAATACAGACCTTCGAAGTACGTTTGCTGCGAATGAATCGATCACAACCCTACCTCATGAAACTCTCAACCCTTCCCTTGTGGGTAGGCGCATCCCTGATGTGGATGATGACGTCCTGCTCCAACGACCAAGCATCGTGCGACCACGCCGAAGGCGGTTCCGCCGCAGGCTGTCCTTTCCATGCCGGATCTGGCACGGGCCCTGCCGGAGAAAATGGCCGCGCCAAGTCTCTGCAAGAGTGGTGGCCCAATCGCCTCGATTTGGATGTTTTGCGTCAGCATTCGGAGAAGTCCAACCCCATGGGCGATGACTTTGACTACCGCGAGGCATTCATCAACCTCGACTACGATGCCTTGAAAAAGGACATCGAAGCGGCCATGCTCGACTCGCAAGATTGGTGGCCCGCGGACTGGGGCAACTACGGCGGACTTTTCATTCGCATGGCGTGGCACAGCGCCGGCACCTACCGCACCGGAGACGGCCGCGGAGGAACGCGTGAAGGCCAACAGCGCTTCGCACCCCAAAACAGCTGGCCCGACAACGGCAACCTCGACAAGGCGCGTCGCCTGTTGTGGCCCGTCAAGCAGAAGTATGGAAATGCCATTTCGTGGGCGGATTTGATGATCCTGGCCGGCAACGTCGCGCTCGAGTCGATGGGCTTCGAGACCCTTGGCTTCAGCGGCGGTCGCGCCGACGTGTGGGAGCCTCAGGAAAACGTGTACTGGGGGGCTGAGGGCGAGTGGCTCGCCGACAAGCGCTACAAAGGCGACCGAGAACTGGAGAACCCGCTCGCGGCCGTTCAAATGGGCTTGATCTACGTCAACCCAGAGGGCCCCAACGGCAACCCGGATCCGGTGTTGGCGGCGCACGACATCCGAGAGACGTTCGGCCGCATGGGCATGAACGACGAAGAGACGGTCGCCTTGATTGCAGGCGGACACACCCTGGGCAAGACCCACGGTGCCGGCCCAGCCGACAACGTTGGAGTTGCACCGGAAGGAGCGGCCATCGAGGAGCAAGGCTTTGGCTGGAAGAGCTCGTACAAGAGCGGGAAGGGTGCCGACGCCATCACGTCGGGACTCGAGGTGATTTGGACCAAGACGCCGACCGAGTGGAACCAAGGCTACTTCAAGTCCCTCTTCAACAACGAGTGGGAATTGACCAAGAGTCCGGCTGGTGCAAACCAGTGGGTGGCCAAAGACGCGGGTGAGATTTTCCCCGACGCGTTTGACGAGAACAAAAAACACCGTCCCACCATGTTGACGACGGACTTGTCGCTTCGCTTCGATCCAGTGTACGAGGAAATTTCGCGCTACTTCATGGAAAACCCCGATGCTTTCGACGCGGCCTTTGCCCGCGCGTGGTTCAAGTTGACGCACCGCGACATGGGGCCTGCGACCAACTACATCGGCCCAGAAGTGCCTGCCGAATCGTTCATCTGGCAGGATCCCGTTCCTGCGGTGAACCACCCGCTCGTCAACTCGCGTCAGGTGAAGGCCCTGAAGGCCGACATCGCCAAGTCTGGCTTGTCCAATGAGGACCTGGTGTTTGTGGCCTGGTCGTCGGCGTCGACGTTCCGCGGTTCGGACAACCGTGGCGGTGCGAACGGTGCACGGATTCAACTCGAGCCCATGCGTTCTTGGGAGTGCAACAACCCCGACCGCCTCGGTCGCGTGCTCGCCGGCCTGAAGGAAATTCAGAGCTCGTTCAATGCCGCGAATGCGCCCACCCAAATCTCCCTCGCGGATCTCATCGTGCTCGCCGGCAACCACGCCGTGGAGCAAGCGGCTGCCAAGGCAGGTGTGTCGGTGACCATGCCATTCACGCCTGGACGCACAGACGCGACGCAAGAAAACACGAACGTGAACAGCTTCGCAGTTCTCGAGCCCATGGCCGACGGTTTCCGGAATTACCAAACCAAGGAATACACCCTCACGACCGAAGAATTGCTTGTCGATAAGGCCCAGCTCCTCACGCTGACGGCTCCGGAGATGACGGTGCTGGTGGGTGGCATGCGCGCGTTGAACGCCAACGTGGACGGCAACGCCCACGGGGTCTTTACGGACCGTCCTGGAACGTTGAGCAACGACTTCTTCGTCAACCTGCTCGACATCTCGACGAAGTGGGAGCCCACGGACGAGATGGAATTGACGTTTGTGGGTCGCGACCGCACCACCGGTGAGGAGCGCTGGACCGCGACGCGTGCGGACTTGATTTTTGGTTCCAACTCCGAGCTGCGTGCCCTCGCCGAGGTCTACGGAAGCTCCGACGCGGACGCGAAGTTTGTGAACGACTTTGTTGCAGCGTGGACCAAGGTGATGAACCTGGACCGCTTCGACTTGCTCGCCTCCAATTGAGCTTCGGATCATTTCACGAACCTGCGCCGGGGCTTTGCTCCGGCGCTTTTTTTTGGGCTTAAAACTTCGCCCTAGCTTTGCACCATGATGTCTCAAACGACAGGGTGGGTGGCTGCGATTTTTGCGGCGTTTGCATGCATGTGGTCCGCCCAGGCCGTCACCGGTCAAACCAACTTGGAGGTCGAGGTGTTGGCGGAAGAGATGACGGTGCCTTGGGATTTGGTCTGGGGTCCGGACAACCACGTGTGGTGCATGGAAAAAACGGGGCGCATCACGCGCACGAATCCGGACACGAAGGTGGTGGAAGAGGTGCATGCGCTGAGTGGCGTGTACCAATCATGGGACAACAGCGGCGCCCACGCCATGGTCCTTCATCCCGATTTCCCTCGAACGCCTTTCATCTACGTGCATTATGCCTACGGGGAATTCCGAAGCCGGTTGTCGCGCTTGAGGTATTCCATTCCGCAGCGGCGCGTGGTGGATGAAGAGGTTTTGATTCCGGATTTTCGGGGCAATTCGTCCCACAACGGAAGCCGCCTCTTGGAAGGGCCAGACGGCCATTTGTACATGGCGATGGGGGATGCGTACAGCAAGATGAATGCCCAAAACCTGGAATCCCTCTCCGGCAAAATCCTTCGCATGGATTGGGACGGCAACCCCATTGCAGACAACCCTTACGGCAACCGGATTTACAGCTGGGGTCACCGCAACCCTCAGGGCCTCGTCTTCTCTGACGATGGACAGCTGTATGCCTCTGAGCATGGCCCGGCCACGGACGACGAAGTGAACCTCATCCAAAAGGGCGCCAACTACGGTTGGCCTTTGATCGAAGGGCCTTGTGACTCCCCCGCAGAGGAGATCATGTGCGATTCGTTGGATGCCCGTGATCCTTTGGCCTCATGGAGTCCAACGCAGGCGCCATGCGGAATGGACTACTTCGACCATCCGTCGATTCCTGAATGGGAAAACTCCCTGCTGTTGACCTTTCTGAAAAAGCAACATCTGCGCATCCTGCATCTCGATGACACGGGCACGGAGGTGACCCATGAGGACAGCATCTTGTACAACGAATACGGCCGGCTGCGCGACGTGCTTGTGGCGCCCAATGGGCGGGTGTTTGTGACCACGTCCAACCAAGAAATCAACGGTTGGAACTACCTCGCTGCGGAGGAGGACGACCGCATCTTGGAATTGGTCAACCCCGACTTCGCGTACGAAGCGCTTGAGCCCGTGAATGACCTCAATGAGGTGTTTTTGACCCAGCTGTTGGAGACGCCTCAAGCCGTGGGCAAGGTGTTCCCACAGCCTGCTCGGGATGGTGTTTCGATGTTTTTGCCCGAAACCGTGGAACAGGTCGACGTGCATGTGTACGACATGTCGGGACGCATGGTCTTGGGTGCGGAGCCCCATGCGCTCCATGGGCCGGGGTTGCTTTACGTCCGGTTGGAGGCATTGCACACAGGCCTCTACGTGATGGAAGTGCGGGCAGAGAGCGGGGAGCGATGGACTTCGACGGTGCTCGTCGAACGGGATTGATCGGGTCAGGGACGAAGCCCCTCAGACCACTTGACAAATGCGTCGTCGGTCAGAGACTCCATGAAAGCGACCAAGTCGCTGCGGTCCTGTGCTGAAAGTTCCCGGACACGGATGCGCTCGTCTTGGTTGATGTGGCCGCTCCCGCCGGAAGCGTAGTGCTCAAGGACCGCTTCCAAGGAGTGCAAGGAGCCATCAAACATGTAAGGTGCCGTCAAGGCCACATTTCGCAAGGACGGCGTTTTGAAGGCGCCAATGTCCGCGGAATCAAAGGTCAAACGATATGCCCCTTGATCGACGTAGGTCTCGTAGAGTCCCGTGTTGTGGGTGGCGAAGTCCGACAACATCACTCCTTGATGACACGAGGCGCACTCAAGCCCCTCAAAGAGTTCACGTCCACGAAGCGCGGCAGGGGAAAGGGCTTCAGTCTGGCCTTGGATCCACCGGTCGTAGGGCGAGGATCCACTGATCAGGGTGCGCTGGAAAGCGGCGAGCGCACGGGTCATGACGTAGGCGTCAAAGGGTCGATCAAAGCCTTCCTGTGCCCAATCCTGGTATTGGGCGTCTTGGCCGAGTTGGTCCACCAATTCAACCAAGTCTCGGTGGAATTCGGTCGGTTCTTGCACTGGAGCGAGCACCTGAGCTTCGAGGGAGGGGACGCCGCCTTCCCGGTGAAATCGGGGTTGCCACGCCAGGTTGACCAAGGCAGGGGCATTCCGGACGCCTGATTCCCCTGAGGTGCCTGGCGTAACGGCAAGTGAATCGGCCATGGCCAGGGAAGGGTTGTGGCAGCTGGCGCAGCTGAGCATGCCATCCGCCGAGAACCGTTCGTCGAAGAAGAGGTGACGGCCGAGTTCCCATTTGGCCTGGTTCAGCGGGTTGTCTGCGGGCTCGACGTAGGCAGGAAAGTGCGCAGGAACGTCGCGCACATCCGCCACTGTGAACGCCTCGTCATCTGGCCTGCATGCCGTCAGCACGGCCCAACTGGCCAGGCCAAGGAAGATCCAGAGTGTCGCGCGGTGAGTCATGGGAGGGAGTGCCCTCCTCGGGCACGTTAGTGTTGCACCACAAAGGTAACGGCCTGTCCCGTAGCAGGGCGCAGCACGTAGAGGCCGTTGGGCCAACGAGAGGTGTCGATGACTTCTTCGCGGGTGGTGAGTTGTCCCTGGGCGAGGGTTTGGCCTTGGGTGTTCACCACCGACCACGCGCCTTCAAACCCGGAAAGCTGAAGCCGGTCGTGGGCGGGGTTGGGGAAGGTGAGCGCCGCGGTGGCTTCCGCCTCGTTGACGTCTGAAGGGTCCACCACGACAAACTGCCCCATCATGCCGCCGTCCTCGTGCGTGAGCATGTGGCAGTGGTACATGTAGGGGATGTCCGGGTTGGCGAAATCCTCAAACTTGGCCATGAAGGATGCGGTGCTCATCGGGGGCACCAACACCACGTCTTTTCGTCCAGCAAATTCAGGTCCAACGGGGATGCCGTTGAAATTTTGGATGTAGAACTGGACGTCGTGGATGTGGAAGGGGTGGGCGATTCCGCTGTTGTTGGAGATGGTCCACGCCTCGAGGTTGTTCAACGGAATGGTGTAATTGATGACGTCCATGTTGAAGGGGGCGCCGTTCAACAGGAACTCGCCGTTGAGTTGGTTGGGTCCCATTTGGACCGGCGACATCGTCACCGTGCGGTACGTGTCAATGTCGGTCGTGCTCCATGGCATGCCGTTGGTGTCGTCAAGGGCAGAAGGAATGGCGGTTACCGCGTTTTCGGTGCTCGCACTCACGTTCATTTCGAGGAGGCTGAAGTCTGCGCCGTTGAGGGGGTTGGGGTTGTAACCGTCCATGGACATTCCCGCGCCCATTCCCGGGTAGGTCGCGCCATAGAAGCCGTTGGAAAGTTCCGAGGCGAAGCTCATCCAGCGAAGGGTTGACTCCTCGAGGCCATTTGCGTCGACAAGCAATTCGCAACGTTCACCGGGAGCGAGACGGAGGCGCGTGAGGGCCACGGGTTCAGGGAGAAGTCCACCTTCGGTGGCCATCATGTGAAAGGTCATGTCGCCTTCCAAACCGAGGTTGAAGACGCGTTGGGAGGAGCCGTTCAGCATGTGGAAGCGCAGCACCTGGGCCGGCACGTCAACGCTGGCGTCGACGGTGGCGTTGACCATGGCGACGTCGTCGGTGTTGGAGTCCGGAACGATGTTGCCGTCGGCGTCAAAGGCCTTGGTTTGAAGGATGACGGGAAATTCGTCCACCCCGTACGTGCGTGGGAGGTCGAGCGCTTGCTCTTCGGCATCGCGAACCCAAATCATCCCCGCCACGCCCAAGCTCACGTGCTTGTTCGTCATCATGTGCAGGTGCGGATGGTACCAATACGTTCCGGCTTCGTCCAAGACTTCAAACGAGGGGGACCACGTTTCCCCGGGGGCAATCACCGAGTGAGGTCCTCCGTCGTTCTCGGGGGCCACGTGCATGCCGTGCCAGTGCATGGTGGTCATTTCGTCGATGTTGTTGGTCACGTTCCACGACACCACGTCGCCTTTGTGGACTTCGAGCACAGGCGCCAACACGGGTCCGTTGCACCCCATGGTGGGCGTGGTCACACCCTCGAGAAAGGTGTGCTCTCCGTGGTCCATGACCAACGTCACTTCCGTGTCTGTCACGAGAGGAGGGAGAAGCATCGGGTTTTGGCCCCAAAGGGTGAAGGGAGCAAGGAGGATGGCCGTCAGGCTCAAGGTCCAAACAGGGTTCGTCGCGTTCATGGCGCGCAAGATGCAGCCCATTCCGTGCGCGGAACGTGATGGATGTGACAATCTCGCGATTGTGACGGTGCGCATCACCCGAGATGGCGACGTCCGTCGTATTTTGGAGAAGTCAAATGGGTCATGACATGAAACGATGGAGTTGGTTGTGGGTGTTCGCGGTGCTCTCCGCGGGGGCTTGGGCGCAATGCACAGAGGAGTTCGAAGGAACGCTGGTGGTGGACGGTGGCATTTGGACCGTCGATGTGGGGTGGTCCCTTGTGGATGGATCGGGAGCCGCAGTCCAAACGGGCGCGGTCGGAACGTTTTCGCTTTGCTTGCCCGCCGATTGCTACACGTTGGAGCTCACGGACAGCGCGGGCGATGGATGGACCGGGACGTACTACGACCTCTACGCGGCGGACGGCACGCTGCTCTACCACGGGAGCTTGAACGACGCGACGGAGGGCGACGGCAGTTCCTGGGGCACCGATTACATCCCGCTCGGTGACGTCGCTTGTGGCGTGGGCTGCCTCGATCCCGTGGCGTGCAACTACGACGCGACAGCCACCCTCGAAGGCGGCATCTGCGATTACTCGTGCCTCGGATGCACGGACGTGACGGCCTGCAACTACGATCCCTTGGTGACGGTCGACGACGGCTCGTGCACGGTGTTTGACGACTGCGGGGAATGTGGCGGGAACAACGAATCGTGCGGAGGATGCATGGACCCCACCAACTGCAACTACGATCCGACGGCGACCGTGGACGACGGTTCGTGCATCACCAACGGTCAAGGCCTCACCCTCTCGATCCACACGGACGACTACCCGTTCGAAACGCAGTGGCAAGTGGAAAACATTTACACCGGAACGGTGATCTACGACGGCAACTATCCGGTCGCCGACTCCACCTACGTCCACGACATCTGCCTCCCGCCGGGCTGCTACGAAATCAAGTTCTTCGATTGGTCAGGCGACGGCATGTGCTGCACGTACGGCCAGGGGTGGTTCACGTTCGTCCACGACGACGGCACCGTCATCGCAGAAGGTGGGGATTACGGCTACCAGCTGGACATTCCGTTTTGCGTGGGCTCCGACTACGGGTGCACCGACGCGACGGCCTGCAATTACGACAGCACCGCTCTGACTGACGACGCGAGCTGCAACTACGACTGCTACGGCTGCACCGACCCGACCGCGTGCAACTACGAGCTTTCCGCCACCCTGGACGACGGGCTTTGCGAGTACCCCCAACTCAGCGGGTACTGCGCGTGCGACGAGTTCTACCATTTTGAGGCGACGCTCGACGGAGGCCAAAGCACCATCGCCGTCAACCAATACGGCGCCGGACAACTCGACTCCATCAAGCTCCACATCACCTCATGGGACGGCGTGTCCAACGACGCCACCTCCGTGAACGACATGGTCATTCGCGTCGACGCCCCGGACGGCAGCTGCATTGCGTTTGGCGGGTTCTTTTACGACCCGCCCGTGGAGTGCCAATACCTCGGCGATTACACGTTCTATCCTGGCTTCCTGTACGAGCCGGACGGCAGCGCGTTGCTCGAATTTGACGTGAGCGAAGGAGGGTTGTCGGGCGAGGGAGGGTGGCAAGTCAAGATCACCAACGGCTACTGGACGTCGGACGGGTTGACGACGGTGTCCGACATCGAATTGGTGGGGCTGTGCAACAACATTCCCGAGCCCAACTCCTGCCCCGAGGACCTCAACCAAGATGGCGTCGTCACGGTGGCCGACGTGCTGTTGTTGCTCGGCAGTTTTGGATGCACCTCAGGGTGCAATGTCGACGTCAACGGCGACGACGCGCTCAACGTTGCGGACTTGCTGATGGTCCTTTCGGCGTTCAGTTCCGAGTGTTGAGTGGTGTAATTTTGAGCCCAAACCCACCCCATGTCCCAGAAGCCCCACGCCATCCTCTACGTGTTCCAAGTGATCAAAGGCCAAGAAGCAGCGTTCGAAGCGGCGTGGGCCGACGTGACGCGCGAAATCCACGCCAAGTGTGGAAGCCTCGGGTCTCGCCTTCACACCTGGGTGGGAGGCACCTACTGGGCCTATGCGCAGTGGCCCAACAGAGAAGCACTCGAGAATGCGCAGATCGAAGGACACGAGACGTTGATGGAAGCCCGCAAGCGCATGGTGGAAGCCTGCGAAAGCATGGAGGTGTTTGGGGAGGGCAACATTGTCCACGACTTGTTTGTGAAGGAAGCCTGAGTCTTTCAGGGTCAAAGTCAAAAGGGGGCGGTACCTTTGCGCCTTCATTTTCAGACCCTGCACGATGCGTATTGCCCTTTTTGATTTCCGCCAAGCGGTGGACTACCGCCTGGAAATCCTCAGTGGATTGACCGTGGCCATGGCCCTCATTCCCGAGGCCGTGGCCTTCGCGTTGATTGCCGGGTTGAGTCCGCTGACAGGCTTGTACGCCGCGTTTGTGGTGGGCCTTGTGGCCAGTGTGATGGGCGGCCGTCCCGGCATGATTTCCGGAGCCACAGGTGCAGTCGCGGTGGTGATTGCGGCGCTGGTCGTCACCCACGGTCCGGAGTACATCTTTGCGACGGTGATCCTTGCGGGCTTGATGCAGGCGGCCGCAGGCTTTCTGCGCTTGGGCAAGCTCATGCGCTTGGTGCCTCAGCCGGTGATTTTTGGGTTTGTGAACGGCCTGGCCATCATCATTGGAGGAAGCCAAATCGAGCAATTCAAAACCGACGGCGGGGAATGGCTCCACGGCGGCGAGCTCGGCCTTTTTGTGGGTCTGACCCTGGTCTCCATGGCGATTATCGCGTTTTTGCCCAAACTGACCAAGAAAATTCCGGGCGGGCTGACGGCCATCCTGGTGGTGTTTGGGTTGACGGCGGCCTTCGGGTTGGAGACCAAGACGGTGGGCGACCTCGCCTCCATTCAGGGCGGTTTTCCACCGTTCCACATCCCTGACGTGCCTTGGACCCTGGAGACCCTGCAAGTCATTTTTCCCTACGCGGTGATTGTGGCGGGCGTCGGATTGATTGAGAGCTTGCTCACCCTGAACATCCTCGATGAAATCACTGGCACGCGCGGCCAGGGCAACCGAGAATGCGTGGCCCAGGGCGCGGCCAACGTGCTCAGTGGTTTGTTCAGCGGGATGGGAGGGTGTGCGATGATTGGCCAAAGCCTCATCAACGTCAGCTCCGGGGCTCGCGCGCGCTTGAGTGGCATCGTGGCAGCGGTCATGCTTCTCGTGTTCATTGTGTTTGGGGCGCCTTTGATTGAAAAGTTGCCCATGGCGGCCTTGACCGGACTGATGATCATGGTGGCCATCGGCACGTTCGAGTGGGCGTCGTTGCGCACGTTCCGCCGCATGCCGACCTCTGACGTGCTCATCATGGTGCTGGTGACGCTCGTAACCGCGGTGCTTCACAACTTGGCGCTGGCCGTGCTGCTCGGCGTGGTTGTGGCGGCGCTGGTGTTCGCCTGGGACAACGCCATCCGCATTCGCGCGCGAAAGCGCGTGGACGACAAAGGCTGGAAACACTATGAGATTTACGGTCCGTTGTTTTTTGGCTCGACGACGGTGTTTGCGGAGAAGTTTGACGTCGCCGGAGATCCGGAGCACGTGGTCATCAATTTTGCCGAAAGCCGCGTGGTGGACATGTCGGCCATCGAGGCGCTCAACCGGTTGACCTCGCGGTATCAAGAGGCTGGGAAGAAAGTGCACCTGCGCCATCTGAGCGAAGACTGTCGGCGCCTCATGGACAAGGCCGATGACCTGATTGAGGTCAACCACTTCGAGGACCCGACCTACAAGGTGCTTACGGATCACACTTGAGACCTCCACAGGTGACGTGTAAGTTTGTGGGGAACGCCCTTCAGCCCATCCCATGATTCAATACAATCCCAAGAGCTGGTTCAGCCTGATTTTTGCGGCCTACAGCCGGCAGGTGTTTCGAAAGTTGTTCCCATTGATGTTTGCCATGGGCGGGCTGAGTGCGGGCGTGTGCTACGTCGATCTTCACTTGCTCGAAGAGCCTGTGGAGTTCAGCAACGTGGTTCATTCGCTGCTTGGATTTGTCCTCTCGCTCTTTTTGGTGTTCCGGACCAACACCGCCTACGACCGCTGGTGGGAAGGACGAAAACAGTGGGGCGGATTGGTGAACGTATCTCGCACCTTGGCCACCCGCGTGCGTGAATTCAGCGCGGATGAGGCTACGGCAGATTTCTTTCGAACCCACATCCCCGGCTTTGTGGAGGCGTTGCGCGACCATTTGCGTCCTTCCCAACCCGAGGAGCCGCTGAGGCCCGAGGGCGCGCCGTTTGTTTCGGCCCGGCATGCGCCCAATGCATGGGCGCAGGCGATGGAACGCGAGGCCATAAAGCGATTGTCTTCCGGCGAATGGACGGCCCAACAACATTGGTTGGTCTCCCAAAACTTGGAGCGCATGGTCGACATCCTCGGCGCGTGCGAGCGCATTCTGAAGACCCCCATTCCTTACAGCTACAGCATGTTCATGAAGAAATTCATCTTCCTGTATGTGGTGACGCTCCCGTTGGGCTTTGTGACGACGTTCGGATGGTGGGCCGTGCCTGTGGTGATGCTGGTGTTTTACATCCTCGTGAGTGTGGAGTTGATTGCAGAGGAAATTGAGGATCCGTTTGGGGTGGATGAAAATGACCTCCCGTTGGATGGCTTGTGCGAGACCATTCGGACCAACACCGAGGAGATCCTGACGCGTGGCTGATTTTTCCCCAGGACCCTTTCGAAGAGCCCAAACTGCGGGTGCGCTTTTCCTCGCGCTGGGCGCGACCTGTGGCGCCTTGGGCGCCCACGTCCTCGAATCTGTGATGACCCCTGAACGATTGGATTCTTGGGGCACGGCAAGTCTCTATCTCCTTGTCATGGGGGCAGGCCTGGTTGGCGCTTCCCACAGTTCAAGTCAACGTCGGTCTCAAATCGCGCTGGATGCGGTGTGGGTGGGCACCGTCTTGTTTTCGTGCAGCATCATGGGCCTCGTAACCCTGGCGACCATGGAGGTCGGGGCAGGCTGGCGCGCCTTGTTGGGACCGGTCACTCCGTTGGGCGGGGTGCTGATGATCGGAGGTTGGCTTGGCTGGGCGTGGTCTCGCCGTTCGCGCTGAATCTCAGCGTTCATAAGGACCAAACATCGCCACGTCTCGCGCCACGTCTCGCCCTTGTTTGATGGCGGAGGCACGGAACATGCCGGTGCTGTTGAAGACCAAAGCTACCTGACCGAGCGCATCGACGGCGACCACACCGCCATCCCCTCCCAAGGCGCCCATTTCGTCAAAAATGGCGGCCTCACAAGCTTCTTGAAGTGATTGATTCCCGTGCAGCATCCGGCCATGGATGTCTTGCGCGACCCCGGTCCGAATGAAGTATTCGCCCCAGCCTGTGGCCGAAATGGCGCAGGTGCGGTTGTCTGCCCACGTACCCGCACCCACAATGGGGCTGTCGCCGATGCGGCCGTGACGCTTGTAGGTCATGCCGCCGGTGGACGTGGCCGCGGCCAAATGGCCTTTCATGTCCATGGCCACGCACCCGACGGTGCCACGCTTCTCTTCCAGCGGTACCAGCTCATCCCCAGCACGTTTGGCGGCATGCTGGTATCGAGCGTACGCCTTTTGTGTGTCAAACCAAGAAGGATGCGCGGTTTCGGCATCTTGTGTGGCGGCAAACACGCCGGCCCCGTGGCCGCTGAAGAACACATGTTCGCTGCTGTCCATCACCGCTCGCGCCACAGAAATGGGGTGCCGGAAACCCTGAAGCCCCGTGACTGCCCCACAATTTCGCGTGGTGCCATCGGCAATGGATGCATCCAATTCGTGGGTGCCTTCTGAGGTGAATACGGCGCCACGTCCTGCGTTGAACAAGGAATCATCCTCCATCAATCGCACCACACCCTCGACCACGTTGAGGGCGCTGGCTCCCTG
Source organism: uncultured Flavobacteriales bacterium (assembly GCA_965658245.1). Classification (GTDB taxonomy): domain Bacteria; phylum Bacteroidota; class Bacteroidia; order Flavobacteriales_D; family Sanyastnellaceae; genus UBA11663. Next base: position 11,043 of record CBFHRO010000026.1, on the reverse strand, counting down.
GTCGAGTTGTGCTTGCCCCCAGGAAAGGGCCCCATCAAGGGAGGCCGTGTACGCCTGTTGCTGCGCCGTGCTCAGGTCTTCTTCATCAAAATGGCCGGCCCCGCCGTGAATGGCAAGGGACCACACCGCTCGTGGCGGGGGAGGAGGAGCCTCCGTGTGCGATGGCTGGCAAGCCAACAAAGCGAAGGCGGTTCCGAGAAAGGCAAGGGTTGATTTCATGTGCTTGCGCGAAGGAAGGCATGGCCCACAAGTCCCACAACACTGAATGGCACCAAGGCGTCCACGAGGTGGGCGAAAATGTCGGGATTCTTGAACCAGATGAAGTTGCTGTAGGGGAAGAACATGAATCCCACCATGCCCACGGAAGCGGCGAGCATCACGCGTCGAAAGAGCGTGGGATTTTGGAGCTGTCCCAAGAGCCAAATCAACAGGCCCGACGTCAGCAGATTCATCACAAGGCTTCGGATCAGGTTGGGGCTCATGTCGCCCCGCCACTCGAGTTGGTAGTTCAATACGGCATAGGGCTGACCTTCCATGCGGGCCATGTATTCAGTCCCCAATCCTTCGGGATCTGCGCGCTCCTCCGGAGAAGGGCTCCCTAACGCGTACATCCCTTCCTCCAGATTGAGTTCGGCCAGATGGGCCAAGATGTCGCGGTCTAGTGGTGTGTATTCCTGGGCGTCTCCGTGCAGGTTGATGGCCGCAAAGGAGAGGAATTGCCAAAAGAATAAGATGACACCGCCCAAGACGGTGGGGAGCAAGAAGGTTTTCATGATGTTGAGTCGTAGGTGGGATGAAGGTCCGCGATCGAGGCAACTGACCGACATGTTCGTCCGAGGAATCACCAACGGACCTTCGTGCAAATCGCCAAGTCCGTGCGCAAGGAGGCAGGCATCTTTGACCCAGATGTGACATTTCAAGCATGTCTGTCGGCAAGGGGCACGGGTACTTTTGTACCCCATGCATTGGCGTCAACGTATCGGCCTCGGGCTTTTGGGTGTGTTTTGGGCGACCCTCGTCCAAGCCCAAATGCTGTCCGGTGTGGTGGTGGACCCCGACGGTACGCCCATCCCCGATGCCTTTTGCAAGGCGGAAGACAAGGTGGCCATCACAGACAGTCAAGGCAGTTTCCTTTTTGAAGCCTTGGGCGACCTCGACCGCGTGGTGTTGGTGGTCTCCCACGTGGGATGCCAAACCATCCAGCAAGAGGTGACGCTGCCCAACGGGGACGTGGTTGTGGTCCTTCCCAAGGTCACCCAAACGCTTACAGAGGCCGTCATCCGGTCTCAGGACGACCGTCCTCACGGGACCACAATGGCGGACATCCGAGAATTGGAGGTGCAAGCCTTGGACGCGGTTCCCGCAGCGTCACGCATCCAGGCCTTGAAATCGGTCGCCGGGGTGCACTTGATGTCTGCCGGTCCTGGAATGTTGCGTCCCGTGTTGCGCGGACTTTCGGGGTTGCGTGTCGCCACGATGTTCCTGAATGCCCGCGTCGAAAGTCAGGCCTGGGGAGAAGGACATGGCATTTTCTTCCCGGAACAAGGCGTGTCGCGCATGGATGTGATTCGTGGTCCCGAGGTCTTGCAATACGGTCCCGACGCGTACGGGGGTGTGTTGAGAGTCGTGCCCACAGGCCCGCTTGCAGAAGTTGGGCGGTTGACCCAATTGTCCCTCACCGGCCAAAGCAACACGGAGGGATTTCAGGCGAGCGTGATGACCCAAAAACGAAGCGCCAAAGCCCACCACGTGATTTTGTCGGGGGTGAATCGGTTTGGGGAATACACCTTGCCCTCGGGTGAGCGGGCCTCCGGTTCTGCGCTGCGGCAATTCTATTCGCAGGGCCGGTTTGGGTACTTGCGGGACTGGGGCACGTGGGAAGGCGCGTACAGCTCCTGCTACAACACCGCAGGCATCGTGCGCACAGGAGGCACCGAACAATCCGGGGATCACATGCTCACGCTGGGAGCGCGTTTCCGCACGGGGTTTTGGGAGTGGCATCCCACCTTGAGCTACCAATTGAATCACCGGAAAGAATTGGATGTGGTGGGGCCCGACAGTTTGACGGAGGACAACGAAATCGATTACACTCGGCTGGATTTGAGCCTCCGATCTTCTCGGTTTGACATCCGCACATCGCGCTCGGGCGAGGGTGGCTGGGATTGGACCTTGGGCAGCCAAGGGAACTCCAAAACCAACACCAACGACTCGGTGCTCATCGCAACGTCGGAACAGTTGATTCCCGACGCCACCATTCAAGGCAGCGGCCTCTATGCCAAGGTTTCTCGCGACGTGGGTGCCTGGATCCCCTCTGCTTCGGTGCGCGGGGACGTGCATGGACTGACTTGGGAAGCCCGTCCGCCCTTGGCCGAGGTCACCCCACTGGCGGAAGGCGGCACGCGCGCCTATGCCATGATTTCGGGCGCCGTGGGGGCCAAGTGGCGTGCCACTGAAACGCACATCTTGGGCCTGCACGTGCTCCGCGGCAACCGGGCCCCGGGGTTGGCGGAGCTGCTAGCGTTTGGCAATCACCACGACAGCTTCCGCGAGGAGCGGGGAGACCCTGATTTGGACTTGGAGACCAGCCACAGCGTGGAATTGCAATGGGTGAAAGCATCTCGAGACGAGCACGGGTGGAGCGGAGATGTCGCCATGTACGCCAGTCACATCGCCAACTACATGATGCTGGTGCCCAACGGAGAAGCCAATGCGCAGGGACTGCCTGTGCAGCTTCATCAGGCCACCGAAGCACGCTTGAATGGCGTGGATGTCAATGCGCTTTACATACCACAATGGGCACCGTCCTGGTCGTTGCGCACCGCACTCTCCCTTGTGGATTCGCGAGATGGAGAGGGTGCCGAGTTGCCTTGGACGCCCCCGCCGACGGGGCGATGGGAGCTGAGACGCGCGTGGGGCGCGGAAGGCAAGGTTGCAGGCATGTCGGGATTGGTGTTGGAGGCCTCTCGGGATGCGGTGCTCTTGCACGCAAGCACCTCGGTTCAATGGGGCGCATACCTTCGCGTGAATGCGCAGATCATCAACCTCACCAATCAGGCCTACATCCCCACGCTGTCCCTGCTTCGCAACCTGGGGATTCAAGAGCCGGGCACCAATGTGCGGCTCCAGTTGGTGTATTCCCTCTGAGTCGAGTCCGACGGTTCCAACGTTTCTGTGGCTTTTGGCGTAGCTTCAGCAACATGAAACGCAGCCAATTCCTCAAGTCGGTGGGAGCCGCTTTCGCCCTTCCAGTCGCGTTGCCCTTTGCTTCTTCCGCCAAGTCCCGCAAAGGCGGAGGCGTGGGGTCCGGACGGAGCAATTGCGTTTTGATTCCCAGCGAGACGGCCGGGCCGTTTCCGCTCGACCTCTCCGACAACGAGTTCTTTTTCCGGCAAGAAATTCAAGAAGACCGGGTGGGTGTGAGGTTGCGTCAACGCGTGCGCATCCTAGGTGCGGACAATTGTGAGCCGATGCCCAACGTCCGTGTGAACATTTGGCATTGCGACCGGGATGGAGACTATTCTGGGTACTCGGCCATGCAATCTGAAGGCCTGACATACTGCCGCGGCTACCAAATGACCGACGCCAATGGCGAGTGCGAGTTCGTGACGATTTTCCCCGGCTGGTACCCCGGCCGGACCACGCACGTGCACTTTCAGGTTCACGTCAGTTCGCAATACAGCGTGGTGAGCCAGTGGACGTGGCCGCACGAGGATGCGGTGAATGCCGTGAGCGCGCACCCGGACTTGTATCCTGCGGGACCCGATCCACTTGCTCCGGCTGCAGATGGGGTGTTTGCGGATGGCTTTGAATTGCAACTCGCGGATTTGGCCTGGGACGAAGAAGCCCAGGAATACGTCTCGCACTTTGAAGCGACGGTGGAAGGTGCGGGCACCAGCGGTGTGGGGTACCAAGAGTTGCAAAACGCGCAAGTGTTTGTGTTGGGCCAAAACTTCCCCAACCCCGTGGCCTCTCACACTGACATTCCCTTGGAATTGCGCGAAGCAGGGGAGGTCTTTTGGGCGTTGTGGAGTCCTGCAGGCAAGTGTGTGCATTTTGAGGATTGGGGGATGACGGCGCCCGGGCAGCATGCGCTTCGTGTGGATTTCGCGGCTTTGCGGTTGCCCGCGGCCTCTTATCTCTACCGGCTTGAAGTGCAGACCGCCCGTGGTAGATTCACCGATGTCAAACGCATGACGGTTGCGAAGTGAGGGCTGTGTGACGCACCTTTGACGCCATGAACGATTGGATTCGCTTGGCGCTGTCTGCCAGTTTGGAGGCCGGAAAGGCCATCATGGACATTTACGAGGGAGAGGATTTGGGGGTGGAATACAAGGAGGACGCCAGTCCTTTGACCCGTGCCGACCGGGCGGCGCATCACGTCATCATGCGTCATTTGGAGCCCACGGGCATTCCCGTGCTCTCGGAAGAGGGCAAGCACATGCCCTTTGAGGATCGCTCGGAATGGGATGAACTCTGGATTGTCGACCCTGTGGACGGCACCAAAGAATTCATCAAACGCAACGGTGAGTTCACCGTCAACATCGCCTTGGTTCGTCAAGGCCGCGTTGCGGGTGGGGTGGTCTTTGCCCCCGTTTTAGGCCACGTGTATGTGGGGGTGGTGGGGGAAGGTGCGTGGCGGTTGGAGGTGTCCACAGGAGCCGACGTCGAGGTCGCATGGAACGACCGCATGGCACTTCCAATGGACATCGAACAGCGTCCTTTCACCGTGGTGGCCAGCCGCTCGCACATGTCGCCAGAAACGCAGGCGTACGTCGAAGAGGCCAAGTCGATTCACGGCGAGGTGAACCTCATCTCCAAGGGCAGTTCCCTCAAGCTGTGCATGGTGGCCGAAGGCACGGCGGATGCCTATCCGCGTTTTGCCCCCACCATGGAGTGGGACACGGCGGCTGGCCAAGCCGTCTGCGAGGCCGCCGGGTGTGACGTCATCGACCAAAACACGGGCGAGCCCATGCGCTACAACCGGGAAGACCTGCTGAACGCGTGGTTTTTGGTCTCACGCAAGAATTGACCTGCGTTCGGCGTTTATTTTGACCCCATGAAGATTGAAGCCACTTCCGTTGACGACTATTTGGCCAAGGCCCCCGAGGATCGGCAAGAGGCCTTGCACCGGATGAGGAATCTGCTTCGCGATCACCTGCCCAAAGGGTTCGAGGAGTGCTTGAGCTATGGCATGCCGGGACATGTGGTGCCCCACGAGGTGTACCCCGCAGGCTACCATTGCGACCCCAAGTTGGCACTGCCTTTTGTCAGCTTCGCCAACCAAAAAAACTTCATCGCCCTCTACCACATGGGATTGTACGCCAGCCCTGAGGACATGGCGTGGTTCACCGAGTCTTGGGACGTGGCTCAATTCGGAAAGTTGGACATGGGGAAGAGCTGCGTTCGGTTTAAAAACACGGCCAAGATTCCTTGGGCGTTGCTCGAGGAATTGGCCCAGCGCATCACCCCGGAAGCTTGGATTGAGCGTTACGAAGCCGCCTTTGTGAAATGAGGAGAATCGCCATGGTCTTGCTCGGGTTGGCGGGATTCGTTTCCGCACACGCCCAAATGCAATGGTGGCCCACCGAGGTCAGTGCGACGAGTGGGGTTTGGGTGGCGGAAGGCGACATGCGAGACGTCGTGGAATCCCCGGCCTTTGGTGCGTATGCCGGTTGGATGACACGCGCCACCAACGGGTGGGCCGCCTTTTTCGGAGGCGTGGAGCACGGGGGGTTTGTGGGCATGCACCGCATTGGTTCTTCCCTGTATGGCTGGCAGCCTCAGGTGGGCTGGACCTTGCGGACGGGGCAAACCCGTCTCGTGGGGTGGTCGTTCAGCACGGGTTTGGCCTACAATTCGCGCATTTACAACCCTGAAGAGCCCAATCCTGACCTCGTCGCAGTAGGTTCTCACCTCAACGGCCTGATTCGGCTGGGCATCACCGTGGCCAACGACAGCCCCCTCAGCTTGGGGCTCGGCATTCTGCACACGAGCAATGGGGGACTTCGTCGCCCCAACAAGGGCATCAACACCCCACACGCCAAGTTGATTGTTCGCGTGGCAGAGACGCCGCGTCGCAAGGTGTACATGGATGGTGCGGATCCTCGTCAATGGCGTCATGCAGTGGGGGTGGGCATCGGCGGTCGAGACCACGGGGCGTATGGCGGCCATGTCTACGGGGTTCAAGAGTTGTTGGCCCAGTCCACCTTCGTGTTGTCACCGCGATACGGGGTCACCGCCCAGGCGGCCCTTGTGCATCACGGTGCGCTGCGCGCCGACGACAACACAGATGCCCCTTCAGACAGCGTGGCCACGAATCCGTTGGACCGCTTGCAGCCGGGGTTGAGTGCGGGGTGGTCGTGGCTGTTTGGTCGGGCGCGGTTGGATTTGGTCAAGGGTGGGGTGTTCCTTCACCCCACGCCGGGCTTCATCAAGGGGTACAACAAGGCACAAGTCTTCTTGTCCGTGCACTCGGCGCTTGACGTGTTTGTGTCTTTGCGGTTCACCGATTGGCGTGCGGATTACGTCAGCGCAGGGGTGGCCCTTCGGTGGGGCACTTCAGAGCGGGAATGCAACACCTGTCCCAAATGGGATCTCTGATGCGGCAACGCGGATTGCCGCGCTGCGTCTTATCTTTTAGAGACGCAGCATGAACCCCAAACCAGCATACGACACCCTCATCCTCGAAGGAGGAAGCCTGCGCTGTGCCTTCACGGCCGGGGTCATGGACGCGTTGCTCCTGTTGGGCCCCTTGTCTTTCAAGCGGATGTTGGGGGTGAGTGCCGGTTCGATGGTGATGGCGACGCATCTCGCTGGACAGTACAAGCATTTCTACCGCATTTCGAGGGACCTCGTGGAGGATGGCACCTTCATTCGATTCACGTCGGCGTGGTCGAAGGAAGGCTTGATGAATTTGGCGCACCTCAAGGCCCACGTGTTGAGGCACGCGCCTTTGGATTTGGATGCGCTGACCCAGGCCCAAACCCAAACCCGCGCCTTTGTTGTGACCACCCAATACGACACAGGTGAGTCCTGTTATCTCGAGCCCCAAGGCCATGAGTGGATCGATGCGTTGATTGCATCGGCATCCTTGCCTTTGCTCACGCGAGGCAAGGTGAAATTTCGCGGAGCGTGGATGTTCGACGGTGGCTACTCGGATCCGCTGCCATTGGACAAAGCCTTGGAGCTTGGCGGACGAAACATCTTGATGGTGCGCACACGTCCTGTGGGCGATCACATCTCGCAGAGTTACGTGGATTCCTTTTGTTCTTATTGGTACCGGCACGAGGCGGCGTTGGCGCCTTTGTTTGAAAAGGGCCACGCGCGGTACAACGACACGGTGGACCGCCTGCTTGAAGGGGGAGATGCGGAAGGAAGGACGTGGGAAGAAATCGCCCCGCCGTTTCCCCTGCGCACCGACTCTTGGTCTGTGGGTGCAGAAGAGCTGGCGTTGGACTACCGTCTTGGGGTGGACACGGCGATGAATTGGTGGGCCCATCGACTCCGGTAAACGAGAGGCAAGCACCGATGGACGAGTTTCGCGTCAATCGGACACCTTTCTGTGCCCCAAAAGCGGGCTTTTCTCAATGCGTTGACGTAGCTTGCAGCCACGCTGCGAAAGCCTGCGCTTGAGTGAACAATGACTTCCTCTGGATTGCAGCGTCACACCTGATCTGTTTGCCCAAGCCCCCTGAATTTGCGTTGTCGTTGTCACGCTTCAAAAAGCGAGGCCGTCGTCGTGCCCATCTCTCGAAGATGAGGCATGTCTGGGCAACTCTTGTCTTGGTGTGGGGGACATCGTGTCACATGGACTCTTCAGAAAAGGGGGTGACCGATGCGCAGCTTGAAGCTTTTCGCGGTTCCGCACTCGTGGAACAAAAGCTGTCTGAAATGACCTTGCAAGACAAGGTGGGGGAGATGACCCAATTGACCTTGGACATGTTGTGTGTGGGAGCGTGGAAAGAGGAACCCCAAAAGCACATTGAGCTCGAGGAACCCCACAGGCTCGACGACACCAAGTTGCGCGAGGCCTTCGAAGAAGGTCGAATCGGGAGCGTGCTGAATTGCGGAGGCCACGCATACCCCACTGCGCAATGGCGCGAGTTGATTTCAGGCATCCAGGCCGCAAGCCTCAAAGCCAAAGGCATTCCCACCCTCTACGGGGTGGATGCCATTCACGGCGCGACCTACACGTCAGGTGCGGCCTTGGGACCACAGCAACTCGCGCTGGCAGCCACGTGGGACACGTCGCTGGTGCGAAAGATGGCCGAGGCGACGGCACAGGAAATCATGGCGTGCGGCATCCCATGGAATTTCGCCCCCGTCCTCGATGTGGGGCGCGATCCGCGCTGGCCCCGGTTTTGGGAAACCTTTGGCGAAGACCCCAAACTCGTGGGGGACATGGGCGAAGCCATGGTGCGAGGCTTTCAAGAAGGGCCCGTCACAGTGGCGGCCACGCTGAAGCACTACATGGGGTACAGCGCCCCGTGGAGCGGCAAAGACCGCACCCCCGCCTACATTCCGGAACGGCAACTCCGCGAGGTTTTCCTGCCTCCCTTTGCGCAAGCCATCGAGGCGGGGGCCATGACGGTCATGGTGAACAGCGGGGAGATGAACGGCATTCCCACCCACGTCAACCGATTCGTGCTGACCGACATCTTGCGCGGGGAACTCGGCTTTGAAGGGCTCGCGGTCACTGACTGGGAGGACATCAAGTACCTGGTCGACCGTCATCGGGTGGCTGCCACGTACAAGGACGCCATCCGCATGGCCATTTTGGCGGGCATCGACATGAGCATGGTGCCTCAGGATTTGGAATTCCCTGTCTTGTTGAAGGAACTCGTCGAAGAAGGCCAAATCACAGAAAGCCGCATCGACCTCAGTGTCCGCCGCATCCTGACAGTGAAGGAGAAGCTCGGGCTGTTGCGACCCGACGGCGCCTCCCTGGCCCCGGCCTTGACCGAGGACGAGCGTCAAGGATTGGCGGGCCCGTCAGCACGCGCCGCCCTCGAATGCATCACGGTCTTGAAGAACGAAGGCGAGCACGCCATTGACCCTGATCGGCCTGTGCTGCCCCTCGGCGGCCGTGGAACGATCTTCGTCTCGGGTCCCACCGCCCACTCACTCAACGCCCTCAATGGCGGATGGTCGGGCACCTGGCAGGGCACCGACCCGGCGTACAACAATCCGGGGCGATTGACGGCTGTGGAAGGGATGCGGGAGGAATTTGGGGCCCGTCGAATCGCCTTCGAGGCGCTGGACGACATGGCCTTTGACGCTCAGGACATCCAAAGGGTGGTCAAGGCGGTGAACGCATCTCGTCCTCAGGTTGCCGTGCTGTTCCTCGGAGAAATGCCCTACACCGAGTTGGTCGGAAACATCGGGGACCTTCGTCTGCCGGACAACCAATTGGAGTTGGTTCGCGAGGTGGCGGCCACAGGCACCCAAGTGGTGGCGGTCTTCGTCGAGGGACGCCCCCGCACCTTCTCGCAAGTGGAGGAGGAGCTCGAGGCTGTGGTGATGGCGTATTTGCCTGGTGAATTTGGCGCCCAAGCCATCGCGCAAGTGTTGAGCGGGGCGTACAACCCCTCGGGTCGCTTGCCCTTCACGTGGCCGCGAGAAGCCTCCAGCCACGTGACGTACGATCGGAAAGGAACGGAAAATGTCGGCTCCGATTTTGAGATGACGGCGTTCCGTCCGCAATACGCTTTTGGTCACGGATTGAACTACAGTGAAGTCAAGACCACAGGCATTCGGTTGCTCAACGAGGGCGACATTCATCTCGGTGAGGATCTCCGGGTGGAAGTCACCCTCCAAAACCTGGGGACACGCACCTCCGCAGAAGTGGTGATGCTGTTTTCTCAAGACCGCGTGGCGTCCATCACACCCAGTGATGACAAACTCAGGGCCTACAGGCGCGTGTTTGTGGACGCCGGTGCAACAAAACAAGTGCAACTCAATGTCTCTACCTCAGAATTGGGGTTTATTGGACACGACCTCGACCATGTCGTGGAACCGGGTATTTTTGCACTTCGAGTTGCCGACCAACTCACAGAATTTGAATTGAAGAAATAATCATACGATCCATGAAACAATTGTTCTCCCTGGCTGCTGCAGCCCTCTTCGCAGTGGGTGCCCAAGCCCAAACCACGTTCAACGTGGACATGACCTGTGCCCCTGAAGGATTTACAGACGTTTTTGTGACCGGCCCTTGGTGCGGTTGGTGTGCAAACGACACGTACAACACGATGACCGACCCCGATGGGGACGGCGTGTATACGGTTGAAGTCGCAGACTTGACTGGTGTGGTGGAATACAAGTACGCCATCAACGGATTTGCCGATCAGGAAAATTTGGTGAACGACATGGTTGACGGTGCGACTTGCGCGCCCGTGACGGATTACAGCGGCTACGCCAACCGCCAAATCGAAGCGGGTTCCGTGGCAAGCGATTACTACGGCACATGCGATGGCACCTGCAACGACACACCGCCTCCTCCAGGTGGCACGGTGTTGTTTCGCGTGGACATGAGCGACTACGCTGGGACATACGGTTCGGTCAACCTCAACGGTTCATTCAACGGCTGGTGCGGCGGTTGTGCAACCATGACCGACGACGACGGCGACATGGTGTTCGAGCTTCCTGTGGATTTGCCCGGCGGCACCGTCGAGTACAAGTTCACCTTGGACGGTTGGACCGCGGAAGAAGAGTTTATGGATGGCGCTCCATGCACTTCGACCATTGATGGATACGTCAACCGTACCCTTGATGTGACGGGCGACTTGGACTTGCCTGTGGTGTGCTACAACGAGTGCACGGCCTGCAACGCCGAACCTGTACCTGGTTGCACCGACGCCACTGCATGCAACTACGACGCAACAGCCACGGAGGACGATGGCAGCTGCGTATTTGGCGACGGTCCTGTTGCGGAATTCAGCGTGATGGACGCACTTTGCTTTGATGGCATGGGATCGGTGATGCTCGATTCAGCATCCTTGGAGATTGAGGGTGCGGTGTTCACCGTTGACACCATGACCATCGAAG
>CBFHRO010000025.1:0-27051 GCA_965658245.1 uncultured Flavobacteriales bacterium | reverse complement strand
CAACCACGAAGCCTATTGGATGAAAGGCATGATCTACCGAGACCAGGGCAACTCCGAAAATGCGAGAAGCTCCTTTCAAACTGCTGTGGAGGTCAATCCCGACTTTTTCGATGGATACATCGCCTTGGGCTTGGCGTATGCCGCGGAGATGGATACCCTGGCGCTGGTGTATTTCGAAACGGCCAAGGAACTTCGTCCGCAAAGCGTCGAAGCGAGGTACAATTTGGCCTATTGCCTGCAGGAACACAAACCCACCAACAGAGGATTCCTTGACCGCGCCCTGAAAGAATACCGCGGAATCCTGAAGATCGACCCTTCCAATGCAGCCTCTGCGTTCAACCAAGGGTACATCCACTTGGAATACCTCCAGACCTACGACAGCGCGGCGCACCACTTCTCCAAGGCCATTGAAGCGCTTCCCTACTATCACCAAGCCTTCTTCAATCGTGGCCTGGCCTACGAGAGCCTCGGCGAGGCAGCGCAGGCCGAGTTGGATTACCGCGAAGCCCTTCGCTACAAACCTGATTACACCGCCGCCGCATTGGCGCTGGATCGCGTCCTGAATCGTTGAAGACACGAGTTCACGCAATGAAAAAGGGCGGCCCGATTGGACCGCCCTTCTTGTTCACCCACCACAGGTGTTGAAGTCTTATTTTTTGATTTGATCCACCACGGCCTTGAAGGCGTCGGGGTGGTTCATGGCGAGGTCAGCAAGGACCTTGCGGTTGAGTTCGATGCCCGACTTGGACAACTGACCCATGAATGCGCTGTAGGACATGCCGTGTTGGCGTGCACCTGCGTTGATGCGCTGAATCCACAAACTGCGGAATTGACGCTTGCGGAGTTTGCGTCCGACGTAAGCGTACTGGAGGCCTTTTTCGACGGCGTTCTTCGCGACCGTCCAAACGTTCTTCCGGGCACCGTAGTACCCTTTGGCCATTTTGAGGACCTTCTTGCGACGTGCGCGTGAGGCCACTGAATTTTTTGATCTTGGCATTTCTGTGTTCTTTTTTGGTGGTTGGCGGAGAACAGACGTTCACACTTGCAGAGCCAAACACCGGGTGAAACAAACCAGTGTCTTTTGTGGGTCGATCAGACCAACAACTGACGCTTGATGTTGGGCACGTCCGCCTTGTCGACGGTGGTTGCGTGCGTGAGGTTGCGCTTTTGCTTGGTGCCTTTCTTGGTCAAGATGTGACTTTTGAAAGCGTGCTTGCGCTTGATTTTGCCAGTTCCCGTCAGCTTGAAACGCTTCTTGGCGCTGGATTTGGTTTTCATCTTCGGCATGGCCTCGGATTTTTAGGGTGGTGGGTTATTTCTTCTTCGGATTGAACATCACAGTCATCCGCTTGCCTTCGAGCTTGGGCATCTGTTCCAAAGCGCCCAAATCTTCCAATTCTTGGGCAAACTTTAGAAGGAGGATTTCTCCGCGCTCCTTGAAGACAATCGTGCGGCCCCGGAAGAACACATAGGCTTTCACCTTTGCGCCGTCCTCCAAGAATTTCCGGGCGTGCTTCAGCTTGAACTGGAAGTCATGCTCGTCGGTGTTGGGCCCAAAACGGATCTCCTTCACCTGAACCTTGGATTGGTTGGCCTTGATTTCTTTCTGCTTCTTTTTCTGTGCGTAGAGGAACTTGCGGTAATCGATGATGCGGCACACCGGAGGATCAGCTTTGGGGCTGATTTCGACCAAATCGAGTTCCAACTCTCGGGCCTTGGCCAAAGCGGCCTTGGTCTTCATGATGGCCGGTTCGACGTTGTCGCCTACCAGGCGCACGGAGTCGACCGTGATTTTCTCGTTGATCCGATGGGGATCCTCCTTGATGACCCTGCCACGAAAGCCGGTCCTTCTTCTACGTATTGCGATGACTGTGGTGTTTAAATAGACTCAAATGTTGTTCGCCAGCATCTCCGCCACTTCCCGCTGAATGCGTTCCGCAAAGGCTTCAATGCTGACACTCCCCAAGTCCCCTTCTCCTTGCTTGCGCACAGAGACGGTTCCCTCGGAAGCCTCGTTTTCCCCGACAATCAGCATGTAAGGCACTTTGTCAAGTTCCGCTTCGCGGATTTTCTTGCCGACCTTTTCTGACCGCGCGTCAACGAGGGCGCGAATATCGCCATTTTCCAGCACTTTTGAAAGATTCTCCGCGTATTCGTTGAATCTGTCGCTGATAGGGAGGATGCGCGCCTGCTCTGGCGTGAGCCACAACGGGAACTTTCCGGCGCAGTGTTCAATGAGGATGGCGACAAAGCGCTCCATCGATCCAAAGGGCGCGCGGTGAATCATCACGGGGCGGTGTTTGCCGTTGTCGGCACCCACGTATTCCAGTTCAAAACGCTCTGGCAAGTTGTAATCAATCTGCACAGTTCCGAGCTGCCATCGTCGTCCGATGGCGTCGCGCACCATGAAATCAAGCTTGGGACCGTAGAACGCGGCCTCCCCCAATTCCACCACTGTTTCAAGGCCTTTTTCCTCGGCCACTTCTTGGATGGCTTTCTCCGCCTTGTCCCAATTTTCTTGGGCACCGATGTACTTGCCAGGGTTCTCCGGGTCGCGGAGGCTGACTTGGGCGACGAAGTTTTGGAAGTCGAGCGTTTTGAAGATGTACAGCACCAGGTCAATGACCTTGCCGACCTCTTCCTTCACCTGGTCTTGGGTGCAGAAAATGTGTGCATCGTCTTGGGTGAACCCACGAACGCGTGTCAAGCCATGCAGCTCGCCGCTTTGTTCGTAGCGGTAGACCGTCCCAAACTCCGCCAAACGCACCGGCAGATCGCGGTACGAACGTGGGCGCGCCTTGAAAATCTCGCAGTGGTGCGGGCAGTTCATGGGCTTGAGGAGGTACTCCTCTCCTTCTGCTGGCGTGTTGATGGGCTGGAAGCTGTCCTCTCCATACTTGGCGTAGTGCCCAGACGTGACGTACAGTTCCTTGTTGCCGATGTGCGGCGTGATGACCGGCTCGTATCCCGACTTGCGCTGGGCTTCCTTGAGGAAGTTTTCCAAACGCATGCGGAGGTCGGCGCCTTTGGGCAACCACAAGGGAAGCCCCTGCCCCACCTTTTCTGAAAAGTGGAACAAGTCGAGTTCCTTGCCGAGTTTGCGGTGGTCACGCGCCTTCGCCTGCTCCAAACGCTCGAGATGTTCTTTAAGGTCGCTCTTTTTGGTGAAGGTCACGCCGTAAACACGGGTGAGTTGCTTTTGGGTCTCGTCGCCTTTCCAGTATGCCCCGGCAATGGCCATGATTTTGGCCGCCTTCACATGTCCCGTGTGGGGGATGTGCGGGCCGCGGCAAAGGTCTGTGAAGTCCCCTTGGGTGTAAAAGGTGATGGTCCCGTCTTCGAGGCCTTCCAGCAGGTCGAGTTTGTACTCGTCTCCTTTCTCCTCAAAGTACTTGACCGCATCCGCCTTGGACATTTCCTTGCGGAGGAAGGGGTTTTTGGCCTTGGCCAACTCCATCATTCTCTTCTCCACCGCAGGGATGTCTGCATCAGTGAAGTTGTGCTCCCCAAAATCCACGTCGTAGTAGAATCCATTTTCCACGGGAGGCCCCACCCAAAACTTGATGCCCGGGTAGAGCGATTCCAGCGCCTCCGCCATCAGGTGGGCCGAGCTGTGCCACAACGTAGTCATGCCCTCGTCGTCGCGCGATGTCAAGAGCTTCAGGGTTGAATCTCCCGTGAACGGTCTGGTGGGGTCCCACACCTCGCCATTGACCTCTGCGGCAAGCACGTTTCGCGCGAGCCCCTCACTGATGGAGGTGGCCACATCCAAGGAGGTGGTTCCTTCAGAAACTTCTTTGACGGTGCCGTCAGGCAAGGTGATTGCAATCATGGGGAATTGTTCAGGGCCCCAAAGATAAGCCGCGCAAAGCCTCCTCCTGCGCCGTCCGGACCTCAGTCGTTCCAGCTGTCCGAGTCGTTGTCGTCGTCCGCTTTCCCGCCGCCGCTTTCGCCGCCCTCCAGGTCTAGGTCGTCGCCGTCGATGGAAAAGTCTTCGCCCGTCTCCTCCTCAAGCATCTGAATCATGCCGCCGTCCATGCGAAAAAGGTAGACCGTGTCCTCGGTTTTGACCTCAAGGCACGACAAATACTTCCCGTCAGGCATCCGCAGCGAGATGATGTCTTCCTGACTGATTCCCAAAGGATAAGACTCTTCAATGAGCGCGATGTGATGCGCCTCAATGGTGTTGTAGTTCTTGATCACTCTTTTCATGACATGCCATCGTTTTGAGTTACCAATCCAAAAGCCAACCAAACACCAACGGAGCTACGATTGTGGCGTCGCTTTCAATGATGTATGTAGGCGTATCTACGCCGAGCTTCCCCCAAGTGATCTTCTCGTTGGGAACAGCTCCGCTGTACGAACCGAAGCTCGTCGTGGAGTCTGAGATTTGGCAGAAGTAGGCCCAAAGCGGAACCTCGCCGCGCCCCAGATCCTGATGCAGCATGGGCACGACACAGATGGGGAAGTCTCCCGCGATGCCGCCGCCGATTTGGAAGAACCCAATGGACGAATCCTTTGTCTCCTCGGTGTACCAATCCGCCAACCAAATCATGTACTCAATCCCGCTTTTGGTCGTACCAGGGAACACGTCTCCCAACAAACAGTGCGCAGCGAAGATGTTGCCCAAGGTGCTGTCTTCCCACCCGGGCACAACCAACGGCAAGTTCTTTTCTGCCGCAGCCACCATCCAGCTGTCCTTGGGATCAATTTCGTAATGCTGTTCCAAAGCCCCAGACAAAATCGCTTGGTAGAACCACTCATGCGGAAAGTACCGGCAGCCATCCGCCTCCGCCTTCTGCCACAAATCCACCATCACCCCTTCCAACCTCCGAAACGCTTCCTCTTCAGGAATGCACGTGTCCGTGACTCTATTCATGCCCCGGTCGAGCAAATCCTGCTCCTGCTCGGGCGTCAAATCGCGATAATGCGGAACGCGAGCGTAATGGGTGTGCGCGACGAGGTTCATGACATCTTCTTCCAGGTTTGCGCCCGTGCACGAAATGGCGTGGACCTTGTCCTGACGAATCATTTCCGCCAGGCTCTTCCCCAGCTCCGCCGTGCTCATGGCTCCGGCGAGCGTGATCATCATCTTGCCACCTGCCGTCAAGTGAGCTTCGTAGCCCTTGGCGGCGTCTTCCACGACCGCCGCGTTGAAGTGGTTGTAATGGCGCGCCATGAAGGGGCGCAAAAATCTTGTTGAATTCATGACAGAGGGGTTGGGTTGAGGACGTACGTCAACATTTTGTAGACCAGCTTGGCCGCGAGAAAATCGCTCGGGGCGCTGTGCTCGTTGGCGGCGAGCTCCACCACGTCCATCCCAACCACGTTGCCGTGTTGCGAGGCGAGGCGAATGAGGCCGGTGACCTGATGCCACGTCAAGCCGCCTGGCTCCGGGGTTCCGGTATGTGGGACAAACGCGGGGTCAAACGCATCGAGGTCCACGGTGATGTAAAGCGGCACGCCGCGCTTCCCGAGGGCCGCCAACGCTTCAGCCATCCAATCCTCGTCCGGACGGTGGTGGCAATCGTCCCCTGTGAACAAGCATCCGGACTGAATGAACTCGCGTTCCGAGGCATCCATGCTTCGGATGCCCACCTGAACGAGCGTGCAATTCCGTGAGGCCCAATGAACGGCACACGCGTGGTTGCACTCCGAACCGTGGTAACTCGGACGCAGATCCGCATGCGCGTCGATGTGAAGCACCGCCAATTCCGGGTGAGCCGCATGGCATGCTTGGATGGCGCCAATGCTCACGCTGTGCTCCCCACCAAGAACGAAAGGCATCTTGCCTGCCCTGAGAACCTGCGACACGGCTTCGCGAACCGCAGCGGTCATCGCCTCGGGCGAGGCGTCCTCCGTGATGTCTGGGGCCACCCAAATCCCCTCGCGATGAACCTCGGATCCGGTCTCGATGTCGTAGACTTCCATGTTGTCTGTGGCGTCAAGCAAGGCTTGCGGACCTCGGTCTGCTCCCTTGCCCCACGTGCTGGTTCCGTCGTAGGGAACAGGCAGGATCGCCACACGGGCATCCGCAAAATTCACTTGGGCCTCGGGCAGGTCGGAGTACACGCGTGCGCCGACCGAAGAAGATTCCATCATGACGGTTCAGTTTGGGCTGCAGAAGCGGCGTAACCCAACAACGACAACACTTGTTCAGAGGGCTGGGAAGGACAAAATTCCCGGCATTCGAAGCCTCCCTCTTCGGTGTCGTCAATCAAAATGTGGCGGAGGCCAGGCATCAAGCAGTGGTGCACGCCTCCGTGCCCTCCAATGTTGTCCTGGTAGGCTCCCGTGTGGAAAAAGCCGAGGTAAATCGGGTCGTTCTCTTTGAACGTGGGGAGGTAGATGGCGTTGAGGTGCTGCTCGGAGTTGTAGTAGTCGTCGCTGTCGCACGTCAGCCCGCCGAGGAACACGCGCTCGTAGGGGTCCATCCACCGGTTGAGCGGGAGCATGAGGAATCGGTGGTTGACCGCCCAAGAATCGGGCAGCGTGGTCATGAACGACGAATCAATCATATTCCAGCGCTCGCGGTCGTTTTGGCGTTTTTGGTGAAGCACCTTGAACAACGTCGCACCCGACTCCCCCACCGTGAACGACCCAAACTCCGTGAAGATGTCTGGATGAGGTACTCCCGCCGCGTTGCAGCGCATGGCCACCTGCTCGAGGATGGCCTCGAACATGTATGCGTAATCGTACTCAAAGGCCAAGCTATTTTTCGTCGGCAATCCACCGCCAATGTTCAAGGCTGTCAGCGTGGGGCAAATCTGGCGCATGGCCACGTAGAGATCCAGCGCCTTGTTCAATTCGTTCCAGTAGTAGGCCGTGTCGCGAATGCCCGTGTTCACAAAGAAATGGAGCATGCGAAGCGTCAAGCGTGGGTGCTCCTTGATGGCCTCCTTGTACAACGGCATGATGCGGTTGTAGCCCAAACCCAAGCGCGACGTGTAGAACGCAAACTTGGGCTCTTCCTCGGTGGCAATGCGGATTCCGATGTCCATGGACTTGGTGGAGTTGGCGCTGAGGCGCTTCCACTCGTCGAGGTTGTCCAACACCGGCGTCAATCCAGACAGCCCTTGGTCACGGAGCTCCAAGATCCGGTTCATGTAAGCGTCGGTCTTGAACCCGTTGCAAATGACCCGGGCGTCTCGGTTCATATCTCCGCTTGCGACCAAGTGGTTCACAATGTCCAAATCGTACGCCGAAGACGTTTCAATCAATGCGCCGTGGCTCAACACTTCTTTCGTGACGTGGTGAAAGTGGTTGCTCTTGGTGACGTAGCAGTAGTGGTAATCACCCTCGAATTGGGTTTTGTTCGCCGCGTCGCGAAACCAGCCTTTCGCTCGGGCGATGTTCTGGCCAATCTTGGGCAGATAACTGACGCGGAGTGGCGTGCCAAACTCCCTCACCAAGGCCATCATGGGAATGCCGTGAAAGGCCAATTGATCTCCCCGCAATTGGAACTCTTCTTGAGGCCAATCGAAACTCTGGTCAATCAGATCAAAATATTTGATTTTCATTGTGTAGGCTATCAAAATTCAACAAACAGATGAACTCGGAACCCCTTGGATTCCTGCATGTCCTGTCGTTGAACTCAGAGCCTGCGCGCAAAAGCTTGACGAGCCGCATGGCGGCGTGCCCGCTTCCAGAAAAGCAATTCTTGGTGGGCAAAATCGAGTGCGCGTGTCATGAGAGTCAGTGGCCTAGCACATCACATAGGCGAGGCAAACATGAAACGACTTTTTTCAAAGTCAAGCCCTAGGAGTCACTTTTTTTTTCGTGCCCGACTTCGGTCGCCCTTTTGTGATCTTCACGTGCCAGGTGATTTCGGCGTCTGCCACCAACTCACCTTCTGCATCCCTCACTGTCGAACGCAAAACAAACGAGCCTCGTCCTTCGCGCTCAAGTTCAGCGCTCAGCAAGTTCATTTCATCGTGGGAAAGTTTCGCCTTGGCCAAGCAAGCTGACTCGGCGCGTCTTCGGTACTTCATGACCAAGTCGGACATGATCAACCGTTGGTCTTCGATTCCGAAGGCGCTCAACACACACAAGCCTGAGGCGTACTCTGCGGCCGTCGCGAGGGCGCACGCATGCATTGTTCGAAGGTGATTGAGGTTGCGACGACGCCAAGGCAAGGACACTTGGCATTCTTCATCACTGAGTTTCACCACGCGCAACCGATGCGGCCGGTTGAAAGGAATCACCTCCTGCATCAGGCGACTCATCCATCCCGTCTTCCCGCCCTTGGCTGCGTCAATTTGACGCTGCAACCACGCCGCTTGGAAGGCTGAAACGTTCACGTCAAACCGCCAGTGGGGCGCCTTCTTCGAGGTCCGCCGTTTCTGTGGTCAACTCGGTGTGGGCCAGTCGATCCAGAGGTGCGGCTTCGTTGCTCACACTCCAAGCCAGCTTGTCCACGTGGGCGGACGAAGGGGCTTGACTCCGCGCTTGGGCGTCGGCTTCCAAAATGGCCGCGATGTTGGGGCGGAAGTAGTGAGGCCCCTTCAGCACCTTGCCGTCTTCACGAAGGACCGGCTGTCCGTCCGCGCCGAGCTTGGACATGTTGCTCGCCTGAATTTCTCGGAACACCTTGGCGATGACATCCTGCATGCCATGACGCATCATGGTCCCCGCCAAGATGTACAACTGGTCCCCCAAGGCGTCCGCCACCTCGACGATGTCGCCATTGTTGGCCGCTTCGAGGTACTCGTCGTTCTCTTCCGCCATGAGTCGGTGCCGCAACAAGGCCTCTTCACGGGTCAAATCAGCGTGAGGCTTGTCGGCGTTGGGAATGCGAAAGGCGGTGTGGAACTCGGCCACGTTGGAGAGGACTTCTTTCAAGAGCATGGCGGCCAAAATCCACCCAACCTCTGTCCCTTTCCAAGCGCAACTCGGAAAGGTTTCCCACGTGCTATTCACACAATTTTGTGAGACGCATTTTTCCTCCGCCACCCCGGGAAATATCTTCGCAGGCTATGGACTCTCTGCACACCTCAGAACCCACCACCTCAAATGGTGCAATCGCACCCGTTGAGAATCAGACCACGGGCGCACCTGACATTCAAGCACTGAACGCTCGCATCGCGGAAAAAAGCCGCTTTGTCGACGCCGTACGCGCTGAAATGGGCCGAACCATCGTCGGGCAATCAGACATGATTGACCGCCTGCTGATTGGCTTGTTGGCCAATGGTCACGTCCTTCTCGAAGGGGTCCCGGGCCTGGCCAAGACCTTGGCCATCAAAAGCCTGAGCGACACTGTCGCGGGGGAATTCAGCCGGGTGCAATTCACCCCTGACTTGCTGCCGGCTGACGTGGTGGGCACCTTGGTGTACAACCAGCAATCGCAGCAGTTCACGGTCAAGAAAGGGCCCATTTTTGCCAACTTCGTGTTGGCCGACGAGATCAACCGTGCGCCCGCCAAGGTGCAGAGTGCGCTTTTGGAAGCCATGCAAGAGCGTCAGGTGACCATCGGAGGGGAATCTCATCCACTTCCACAGCCCTTTTTGGTGTTGGCCACCCAAAACCCGGTGGAGCAGGAAGGCACCTACCCCCTTCCAGAAGCGCAGGTGGATCGCTTCTTGTTGAAAGTGGTGATCGGGTATCCCACCAAAGACGAAGAGCGTGCCATTGTTCGGGCCAACCTCCAGCAGGAGGGGCTGCCCAAACCACAACAAGTGGTCAGCCAACAAGACATCCTTGAAGCACGTGACCTCGTGCGCTCGATTTACATGGACGAAAAGGTCGAACGTTACATCGTCGATCTGGTATTCGCCACGCGCAACCCCGAAGAATGCGGGTTGGGGCATTTGAAAAACCTCATCTCCTTTGGCGCTTCTCCACGTGCGAGCATCGGCTTGGGAATTGCCTCCAAGGCCCACGCCTTTCTCAAGCACCGCGGATTCGTGACTCCGGAGGACGTCCGTGCCGTGGCGATGGACGTGATGCGCCACCGCATTGGAACCACTTTCGAGGCTGAAGCTGAGAACATCACCTCGGCCCAGATTTTGACCGAATTGATGGACCACGTCGAGGTCCCTTGATGTCCGACTGAATCGCCGACCCCCTCTCCCATGGATGCCGCTGAATTGCTGAAACGTGTTCGGCGTGTGGAAATTTCCACGCGCAAGCTGAGCGACCGGATTTTTTCCGGGGAATACAGCAGTGCCTTCAAAGGACGAGGCATGGCCTTTGCGGAAAATCGGGAATACCAACCCGGCGACGAGGTCCGCACCATCGATTGGAATGTGACCGCCCGAACAGGCACGCCCCACGTGAAGGTGTTTGAAGAGGAACGCGAACTGACGGTGTTTCTCCTGATCGACGTCAGCGGGTCAGTGCAAGGCGGCACGCGCGAACGGACCCAAATGGACCTGGTGACGGAGCTCTCTGCCGTGTTGGCGTTCAGCGCCATGGGCAACAATGACAAGGTTGGGGCCATTCTTTTCACGGACCGCATCGAAAAATTCATCGCCCCCGGAAAGGGCCGCAGCCACGTGCTCCGCATTGTAAGGGACATCCTCGATTGCCAACCCCAAGGCAAGGGCAGCGACGCAGTTCAAGCGCTCTCCCATTTTTCAGCAGCCATGCGGAAGCGAACGGTGGCGTTCTTGATGTCTGACTTCAAACACGTAGGCAACGACATTGAACTTGAAACCATGCTGAAACGCGTGGGCAGGCGTCACGACATGGTGGCACTCCATTTGGACGATCCACTCGACCACCAACTCCCATCACTGGGCTGGGTGCGACTGCAAGACCCAGAAACGGGAAAGTTGGGGTGGCGCAACACGTCTTCACGTCGTGTCAAACGACTGTGGGCGCAGCAAGGCCAAGCCCATCGGGAGCAGCTTGCCAAGCTCATGGCCCGTTCGGGCATGGATTTCGCGTCCATCTCCACCCAAGGCTCTCTTGTCAAACCCCTTCTTCACGTCTTCCATGCAAGGGGGTAACACACCATGCACATCTTGCCTGAGTGCAGCATTATGGCTGCTTTGCACCCTTCCTGCATGGGCACAGGTTGAATGGTCCGTCGACACGACCCAAATCCAATGGGGCGAAACGTTGACGTTGACCGCAGACTGGCTCCTTTCCATCGAGGACCTCCAAAACGGCGTCGCAGACTCCACGGCTTGGCCTGCCTGGACGGATACGACCAGCTCCGGTTTTGAAATTGTATCCTCCTCCCCTGTAGACACCTTGGCCGCCCCCATCGAGTCGGGCATGGACGTGCTCCTTCGGAAGTCGTGGATGCTGACAAGCTGGGATTCCGGTTTCATTGTCATGACCCCCGAGTCGTTTGGTCCGCATGAAACGTCGCCCCTTCTCATTCGCATTTTGACACCTGTGCTTGAGGAGGATGCACAACCGATGCCACCCCAGGACATTGTGGAGGTGAATTGGACCTTGTGGGAACGTCTTCAGCGCATTTGGCCCCTCTTGGCCCTTGCCCTTGGGTTCATTGGCCTGGTCGTGCTCCTGCGATTCTTGTGGTCCAAGAGACGTGTGGCTGACAAGCCTGTCCAAAAGGACATCCAAGACGCGAAGGCAGAGCCCCCTCACGTTGTTGCACTGCGTGTTTTGAATGCCTTGAAGGACGAAGAGGGATGGACGCGAGGGCGCGCCAAGGAAGTCCAAGCGCTCGCCTCCATGACCCTGCGGCAATACCTCGAAGGGCGGTATCAGCTGCCTGCGGCAGAGCGAACGACCGCCGACATTGCCGCGTTGATGCCTGCCTCAGGCGTACCCAGCGATTGGCAGCCTCGGTTGATCCGGGCCCTTGAACAAGCCGATGCCGTGAAGTTTGCCAAGGGCGAGCTTCCTGCACGTGCGCACTTGGCACTCATTGAGGCGTACATCGATTTTGTCCTTGACACCCAAACCGCCTCGGATGAAACGAACTGATTGGGTCAAGGGTGGGGTTCGGGCCTTGCCGCACCTCGCGGTGGGGCTGACCTTGACGTTCGCATGGCTCGTGTTCCGCGGGGGCGTCGAATGGAATTCGTCTTGGGGCGTCCTCGGCTTCTTTGCGCTGGGGGTGCATCTGTTCCTTCGGGCCGTCCAACCCAAGCCTTACCAAGCCAACACCCTGCGTTGGTCGTCCTCTTCATTGACCCCACCTGCTTCCAACGAGGCCGCACTTCGCGAATGGCGCGCAGCCCTGGGGATGGAGCTCCCCGCAGCGCTCCGGACGGCCGCCCTTGTGGGTTTGACTGTGGCGTTGTTTCGCCCCCAAACCGCATCCACCATTGAGGACATGACACGGGAAGGAATCGACCTGGTGCTGTCCATGGACCTGAGTGCCTCCATGCTGTCTCGCGATTTCCGGCCCAATCGATTGGAGAGCGCCAAGGAGGTCGCCATGGACTTTGTCGACAGCCGCCCGTTTGACAGAATTGGCGTGGTCGCCTATGAAGGTGAAGCGTTCACACAGGTCCCGATCACCTCTGACCACATTGTGGTCAAAAACGGGCTTTCCTCGCTTGAAACAGGCCAGCTTCAAGGCGGCACAGCGATTGGCACGGGACTGGCTGTGGCCGTCAATCGCCTGCGCGAATCCAAAGCAGCCAGCAAGGTCATTGTGTTGTTGACCGACGGTGAAAACAATGCAGGACAAATCGAACCCATGGATGCCGCCCAATTGGCCAAACTCAATGGCATCCGCGTCTACACTATCGGCGTGGGCACCGTGGGCAAGGCCAAAAGCCCGGTGGCCATTATGCCCAATGGACAATACAAGTACGACTGGGTTGACGTTCGCATCGACGAGGAGGCGCTTCAAGGCATTGCCTCCCTCACCGGAGCCCGTTACTACCGCGCCACCAACGCCGACAAGCTCGAAGAGATTTACCGCGAGATTGACGCTTTGGAGAAAACCGAATTCAACGTGCTCAAATACCAACGCAAATCCGAAGCATCTGCGGGTTGGATTGTGCTGGCCTTCGCGTCGCTCGTTTTGGAGTTTTTCTTGCGGACCACATTCTTCAAAACTGTGGCAGAATGAGTCGTTGGCCCTCCCTTCGCCCTGTGTTGGGCTTGCTCCTGTTTTTGGAACTCCTGCTTTGGATGTCCGTGCTTGCGGCATGGATGACGGCGACGGCATTGGTGCCAAGTCTCACGCTGCATCGCATGGAATTTGTTCCCATCCTGGGGGCCTCAGGGGTGCTCACGCTTTTGATGGTGGGACATCTGCGTTGGCGGCACAAGGTGGTTCGCACCTTGGCAGATGCAGGCCGCATCGACAGTGTGCTGCCGGGGTACCGCATGTTTGTCCCAGCGTGGAAATTCATCATGGTGCGCTTGGCCATTGCGTTTTTGATGATCGCATGGCTCGACCCCAAAATGGGAAGCCGCCTTCAGGAAGTCGAATCCGAAGGCGTCGACGTGATGATCGCGCTGGACGTCAGCAACAGCATGTTGACGGAGGACGTCGGGATGGTGCGGCTCGATTTGGCCAAACGAACCGTCAAACGGCTTGCGGCATCCACGTCGGGAGACCGGCTGGGCCTGGTCGTGTTCGCCGGGGAAGCATTCGTGCAATGTCCACTGACCACCGACGTGAATGCCCTTGATTTGTTTTTGGAGTCGGTCAATCCAGGCATGATTCCCGTTCAAGGCACGGCTGTTGGGCGGGCCCTTGACGCGTGCTGGCAGGGCTTTGATGACGGAAGCGAGGCCTCCCGTGTGGTGGTCGTCTTGACCGACGGTGAGAACCACGAAGACGACGTCGTGGCCGCGGCAAGAAGCATCAACCAAAACGGCGGATCCACCCACTTCATCGGTGTGGCCACCCTGGAGGGCGCTCCCATTCCGGCCTTCGACTCCAGAGGCCGTCCCTCGGGCTTCCGCACCGATGCTTCTGGACAGCCTGTGGTGTCACGCTTGGATGAATCCACGCTCCTGGAGGCCGCCCAAGCAGGTGGCGGCACCTACACGCGCGCTGCCTCTGGTTTTGTGGAACTCTCCCCCATCCTGCAATTCAAGGACCAACTTGAACAAGCACAGATTTCGTCGGTCAGCTTTGTCGACTACGAACACCAGTTGATGCCTTGGCTCATCGCCGCTGCCATGCTCTTGCTGTTGGAAATGTTGATCCCCAAACGTCCCCTCAGGACGCGAACAGCCGTTTGGAGTGTGATTGGACTCGGCTTGCTTTCTGCACCCATGCACGCCCAAACGGAAACCAAGGCCCAACTCGTGGAGGGCAGCCAAGCTTTCCGGGAGCAACAAATGGAAGAGGCGGCGCGTTTGTTTGGGGAAGCTGCCAAGGACGAATCTTCCGCAGGCACCGCCCTCTACAACCAAGGTTGTGCGTTGCTCGCGTCAGGCGACCTCGAATCTGCCAGCTCGGCGTTTGAGCGCTCTCTGACCCAAACCGAAAGCCGCAACCTCCAAGCCCAAGCGCACTACAACGCCTCGCTCAGCGCCCTGCTGCAAGGGGATGCCGAAAAAGCCATCGAGCACGCCAAGTCCTCCCTTCGTCTCAACCCTCAAAATCCTGACGCCCGTCACAACCTCGCCCTCGCCAAACGACTTCAAAAACAACAACAGGAACAAGAACAGAACCAGGACGGCGAGGAGAACCAGGACGGCGAGCAGAACCAAGACGGCGAGGAGAACCAAGACGGCGAGCAAAACCAGGACGGCGAGCAAAACCAGGACGGCGAGCAAAACGAGGACGGCGAGCAAAACGAGGACGGCGCGCAGAACCAGGACGGCGAGCAGAACCAGGACGGCGAGCAGAACCAGGAAGGCGCGCAAAATCAACCTTCGCCGTCAGAAAAAGGTGACGTTCCCAAGGACGGTCAAATCAGTCGGGCGGACATGGAACGCATTTTGGAAAGTTTGGAACGTCAGGAAGCCGAAGTCCAAGCGAAATTGCGGGCAGCCCAGGCCAAGAAACAAGGCAAGGGCGCTTCCAAGAACATCGAAAAAGATTGGTGAACGCATGACACGCCCTTCCCCCTTTCCGCGCGCAGCCGGGCTGGCTTTGGTTTGGCTCCTGTTGACGTCTTGGATGCCCGCACAGGCGCAGGATGCTTCTGTGGAGTTGACGGTCAATGCCACTTCCGTGGCGCAGGGTGACCTCATCCGGCTCACCTTGACGTTTGTGAACTGCAAGGTGAAAGAACTGGATCCACCCCAAATTCCAGGCCTCGACTGGCGCATGGGACCAAGCACCTCCACGAATACGCAGTGGATCAATGGTGTCACCACTTCGAAACAACAATACACATACGGCTATGCGGTCACCGCCGCACGAGAGGTGAACATTCCCGCCATGCAATGGCAAACCAACCGGGGATCTTTGAAGAGCAATTCGGTGCGCATTTTGGTGGAAGCGGGCAACACCCCAAACGCCCCATCCCGCACCAAAACCAAGACGGTGCAGCGCGACCTCGTCACGGCCATCGAACCAAGCAAGCGCACGGTCTACCTCGGCGAGTCCTTGGTGCTCACGTACAAGATTTACAACCGATACACCAACCTCGACGTTCGGAATTACGACATTCCCGAATTGGAGGGATTTTGGAAGGAAACCGTGCAAACCCCTGATGCGCGCTGGGAGCCACAACTCATCAACGGCAAGCGCTACAACGTGGCCACCGTGCGGCAAATCGTCGCCTTCCCCCAACAAACAGGGACGTTCACCTTGAAGGGGTTTGACCTCACTGGCTATTTGCGCATCAACTTTTTTGAGGGACGTGACATTCAGGCCACATGCGACCCCGTGGAGATTGAGGTTCTCCCCTTGCCCGAGGCTGCCCCTGCCCATTCTGTGGGCACCTTTTCCAATTTGAGCGTCACCCAAACCTTGTCCGAAGACAGCGTCACCACGAATGAAGCCCTGACCCTCGAAGTCACCTTTACAGGGAACGGCAATCTGAAATTCTTGCGCGAGCCTGACTTGGCTTGGCCTCCCGAATTTGAGGTCTTCGAAGCGGAAGTGGAAGACCAAATCGACGTCTCCGCCCGCGGAGAATCCGGGAAGCGCACCTTCAAGTTTGTGGCGATTCCTCGTGCCCCCGGCGACTACGTCCTGCCCGCCTTTGCGGCGACTTCGTTCGATCCGCTCACCGGCACCCACGTCGCCAGCACAGCACCCGCGCTGAAGGTGCACGTGGGAAAAGGCGCGACGAATGGCGGCAGCTCCACCGCAATGACCTTCACGCATCAGCAAGATGTCCAGGTGTTGACGCAAGACGTACGACACATCTTGACGTCCCCAGGCCGGTTCCTTCCTCGCCAACGTCCGTCTTGGACGTCGTGGGCCTTTGCCTTGGGCATGCTCGCAGCACCTTTCTTGTTTTGCGTGGCTGCGGTCCGACGTCGACGCCAACGATTGGAAGGCGCCGACGTGCTTGGAACGAGGAACAAGCGAGCGCTTCGCACGTTGACAGCCACATTGAAACAGGACCTCACCGTTGAAATGGTGGGGGAAGCCATGGAACAATACCTCATGGCCAAATTGGGTTGGGAACGCTCCCAGCTCACCAGGGATGCAGTCCGAATCCACCTCGCGCAGAAGGATTCGGCCTTGGCGACGTCGTGGGATGAGATTTGGGCCGCGTGTGAAATGCAGCGGTACGGCGCCTCACAAGGCAATCTCGAAGCACTTGCTGCCCAAATGTTGACGTTGGCGGAAACCACAGAATCCAAGTTGTCATGAAACAATCGCTTTTGGGTCTTTTTCTCCTGAGCCTGACGATGGGTCATGTGGCACTGAGCCAGCCCCAAGTGGCTTTTGAGGCTGCCAACGCGGCGTATGAAGCAGGGGAATATGAGGACGCGCTTTCCCGCTACGAAGCCATTCTCGAAAGGCATCGCCATTTTGAGTCTGAATTCAATGCGGGCAACGCAGCTTACAAGCTGGGCGAATGGGGACGCGCTCGGTT
Organism: uncultured Flavobacteriales bacterium; assembly: GCA_965658245.1. Classification (GTDB taxonomy): domain Bacteria; phylum Bacteroidota; class Bacteroidia; order Flavobacteriales_D; family Sanyastnellaceae; genus UBA11663. The sequence continues at coordinate 10,159 of CBFHRO010000025.1, read as the reverse complement.
GCATTACGAACGCGCCAAGCTCCTCGACGCTTCAAACGAACACCTTCAGGCCAACCTCGCGTTGCTTCAATCGAAGATTGTGGATCGAATCACCGTGATCCCCAAGTTGGGTTTGTCCTCTTGGCTCTCCTCTTGGGTCGGTCCAGGCCGCCTCGCAGGTTGGCTTGGCTGGACCCTTCTCTGGTGGAGCGCGTCATGGGTGCTTTGGATGGTTCGCTGGCGCAAAGCCAACCGCGACAGCCGGAACACCGTGGCGTTTCTTGCAGCGGCTTCCCTCCTGCTGGGCCTCGTTGGGTTGGCCTGCGCCAAGGAATCCAACGCCCAAATGGAATCTCCACGTCAAGTGGTCATCATGTCTGAGCGCGTGGACGTCACAAGCTCCCCTTCCGCCTCTGGAACCGTGTTGTTCCAGTTGCACGAAGGGACGCGCGCATGCATTTTGGACCGCAATGCAGGTTGGACCGAAGTCGAACTCGACAACGGCAACGTGGGATGGCTTCCCCTTTCCGCGACGGCCGACGTCTAAGTCGCCGTTTCTCTCTGACCTCGACCGCCTGTCCTCAGTGCTTGACTTCGAACTTGACTTGGTTCCGCGACAGACTTTGGTCCCAGCCGCCCGCCACGTAAAGCCCTTCGGCCCATCCTGAAACATTGAGCAACACCCGACCCGCGCCATTCGCTCGCAAGGCGGCAACCTCGCGTCCCTGAAGGTCCCAAATGCGCACGGTCCCCGTGGGCGTCCAACCCGACAGCGTGGTTTGTCCATGTGCCGGATTGGGCATGGCCTCCACCATCACAGTCGCCGCTTCATTCACAGATTCCACAGCGGGGAGGTCGTAGAGCACAATGTCATCCAACGCCGCTTCCACAAGGCTGCCACCATCGAGGTATTCGCCGACCGTCGTGCTGTCTGAAGCGATGAACCTCATTTGGAAAGCTTCTGTGGGCTCGAGCACGTCGGCAATGCGGAAGGCCTTGCGACGCCAAGAAATGTCTTGTTGGGAGGTGTTTTCCAAATACTGCCAGGTGTTGCCGCCGTCGTTGGTGACCTCCACCTGCCACCAGTCTGACGCGGGGTTGGCGCCGGACGCAGGAGCATTGGCATACCATCTCCAGTAGGAAATCACTGGATTTTCATAGGGGGTCAAATCAAGGACAGGGGACAGCAACGTCGTGTGGCCTCCGTCCACATCGTTCTCCCCGATTCCCGCCCCCAATTCCGAACTCAGTCCTGTGACGTAAGCAAAGCCATACAACCCATCAGTATGGTCCTGAAGGGGTGCCACCACGGAGCCTGGATCGGTCACATCACCCATGGAACCGACGGGGATGGCTTCTTCCCAAATCCCGGTTGTCGCGTTGTCGGAAGGCAAGTCCATGTCCCAATATCCCAGTTCCGAGTATTCGTCCAAATCGTTGATGAGGATGGGCTCCACACCCACAAGCACGTAGTTGGGGAGGTTGCCATTCATGGGTTTGTTGGACGCCACGGGCGTGGTGGCACTCGTTCCTCCAAACGCGTCGACAATGTCCATGTAATACTCCACCACCGTTCCGGCAGGAACCCCAGGGATGAGGTACGAGAAGACATCACCCTCCTGATCCATGTTCACCATGGTATAGGGATCAGAAGGAGACGTCCGGTAATGCAAACGAGCCGCATCAAAGTAAACGACGTAGGGAAAGTTGATGTCGGCTTCGGCCTCAATCAAGACCTCCGTGTCTGCCACGGAAAACTCAACGGGATCGTGTGCCAGGTCCACGTAGCTGAACAAGGTGATGCCGTGAATGGCAAACCCTTCGATGATGGCCGCGGCATTTGGCGTTCCATTCAACAAATCGTCGTCGTCGTCGTCGGCTTGGAGCACATCCAGCAGCACGTCTGTGTAGGCCTGTCCCTCCTGGCCATTCCCCGCGGTGGCTTGCAAACCAGGAAAAGCATCCACGAACAAAGACATCGTCAGATCCCAATCCGCACCCAACAACAAGTGGGTGTCGTACCAAGCTCCACAAATGATCTCTCCGTCGGCGTGCACCTCGCCCACAATGTCCTCCGGATACACCTTGGGATCTTCGTCGTAAATGCGAATGCCTTCATCTGTATCGGTGTAAAAACCCTGGCCAATTTCTGCGAGGTCTCCGAGTGACATGGCCCAAAAATCTGCATACCCCTCGTTCATCGCACCATTGGCGAAGTTGTAGAAGTACGATTGATAAAACCAATCGTTGATGGCATGGCCGTACTCGTGATACACCACGTCCGCAATCAAAGATGTGGCATTGCACCCCCCACCTGCATCGTAAAAGTTGATGCTCGAACCGTCGTAAAAGGCGTTGCATTCACCCGCCACGTCAATGTTCACGGGCATGCTCCAATCCAAATCGGAAAATTCAGGCAACCACGTCCGCATGTGGTCGTGAATGAGGTTGGTACTGCGGTAAGCGCTGGCCTCCTTGACATTGCCTGGCGCAGTCAATGAATTGTAACCGTCCACCACATCCATGGTCGACGACGGTGTGTTGCCATTGGTGAAAACGGTGGCATACAGCCCCTTCAGTTGCAATTCCAAGTCTGGGAATTCCCCCACCGCCGCCGTGTTGAATTGGCCTGCTGTATCCGAGAAGTACGTCACGCTCCCCAAAGGCAATTCCAAATGCGGCATGGCCAGCGACTGAGGCTCGTCGAAGGGATACATGGGGTGCACGGTGGCCTTGACTTGGCCAAAGACATTGGGCGGCGTCATCGCAGCCGAGCTCGTGGAGTGAGGTTGGTTGGATCTCACCTTTCCCATGACATTGACGACGCGTTCGGGCGCCTCGTGCACAATTTGGTTGCTGCGAAGAACCACTGCACCGCTGGTCATGTCCACCCAGGTCACATATCGGACAGGCAACACGCCGCGGCGACCTGTGATTTCGAGCTGCCATGTGGGATGTGCATGCCACACAGAGGCCTCGTCATTGGACACATTGACCGGAAGCCAGCCCATCCCAAGGTCCTCCACCGCATAATCGGAGAGGTACGTCGTCCCGATGTTTTCTTCGCTCGCCTCCATGTCGATTTGCAGGGCTGCCAACACCTGTTCATGGCTGACGGTGGGTTCCTGGGGTTCGAGGTTTGTCCACAAATCGCTTGAGACCAACACCAACTTGTTGCCGTGAAATTTGGCTTGCAATTTGGAGCCCAAGACGGGGAGCCCCGCCAAGGTTTGGGTGGCGAAGGCGCGCTGGTGCTTCCCACCTTTTGCGACGTGCACCTCCCCCACCAGGTCGTCGCTCCAACCATGCCCCTCGAGCGCCCACGCCCATGCCTGGAGGGCGCGTTGAGAAAAGTCGTCCTCTTGAAAAGCGACACCCGCTCCCCACATCCGCGCCGGCATCACACGGTCCTCATGCCCTACAACCGTCCATCCCGCCGCAGCGGGTTCTGATTCCAACCAAGACGCCTGGTTTCGAAACGCACGTTGGACATCTTCATTGACGGGGTCGAGATCTGCGTGCAATCGAATTTCCCAAGGGTCTTGCACAAAATCAGGCGATTGGCCCCAAAGCGACGTTGCGCTTGCGATTGCAACCAAGTGGATGAGGGCAAGCTGGAAAAAGATGCGATTCATGGAGGAAAAAGTACGACTCGCCGACCAAACAGGACCTCCTCAAGATCTCAAGACGACAAAGCGTCCGCAATCAACGGCCTTTCACCGCGGCCGGCCACTTCTCTTTCACTCCTTTGGTCCAAATGGAATCCCCATAGTTCAGGGCCACTTGATTCGTGTCGCATACGGTTGCCCAATAGGTTTCGCGCAAACTGTCTTGCAACGCGCGAAATTCCTCGGCGCCTCCTTCCGGCATGCCCGATTTGGGATAGGCGGCAAGCGCTTCAGCCCCGACAAGATTCATGGCCGAACGCAACTCAGCGTAGACCTTCATTTGGGTTTCAAGGGGAACGCTGTTGTTGAGGGAATCTGGCGCCTCGTTGTTGGAACGACAGCCTGAGGCCAGCACAACTGCGACAAGGGCAAGGAATTGGATGGTTTTCATGAAAGGTTCGATTGAGTTTTGGTGCAATTGTAATTCAACAAACGTTTCCAAACAGCGCCAGCATGGCCAAGATGTCCGACACGGAGATGGCCCCGTCGCCGTTCAAGTCGCCCACACAGGTGGTTTCCAAAGTGAATTCACAAGAGCCGTCGTCGTGCACTGCGTTGGCGTCGTAATTGGGCGCATGAATGTAGGTGCACCCGCCTCCCGTGACTGGAAGTGGGCAATCGTAGGGCGGAAACATGCAAGATCCGTCATCGACAAGTGCCTGGGAATCGTAATTGCACGCCATTGGGTAAGTGCAACCCTCGGAATTCGAGCTGAGAGAAAGACACGATTGACAGGCTTCCATCGACTCGAACAAGGTGGACGCATAATCGACGCCTCCCACCACGGTGCCACAGCCGCTGACATAGACGCATGAACCCGCCACATTGCCCACGCCCAACGCAAGTTCGCACAGCCCAAATTCCACGCCCTCCAAATCCACACAGCCTTCGAGAGCGCACGTGCCCTCGGTCCACGAGGTCACGCCGCCTTGGGTTTGGGCCACACATGCATTGCTGTAGACCACGCCGTCGCACCCACACACGGGCGCAAATTCCTGGGTACACAGCGCATTGGGATCGATCAAAGACTCGTCGACACAGACCGGCACCTGGGCGTGTGCAACCCCGCAAAGCACCATCCAAAGCAAAAAACACATCGCGTTCATCACGGTTTGAATGTACGGGATTCTCCAACATTATCAGAATGCAGACTCCCTGTCATGCCTATGCTTTGGGGGTATGACGCTCAATGACGGAGCGAAGATGAGGGGGGTTGAATGGCTTCACAACCACCTCGTTCATGCCCGACTCCATCGCACGGGCACGTGTCCGAGGTTCGGCATCTGCTGTCAATCCTACGATGGGAATGGTGCGCCACATGCTGGTGGCCTGTTTCCACGCTTCCGCGGCCTCAAAGCCGTCCTTTCCCGGCATGTGAATGTCCAAGAGGATCAAGAACGGAGAAGATTGAGAAAGCAACCCTTCGGCCTCCTCTGCGCTGGATGCGGTGACCACCTCATACCCCCAATTGGACACCATACGCTGTGCCACCAGAACATTCAATTCATTGTCGTCCACAATGAGCACAGGTGCATCGGGAATCCAAGCGCCCTGTGTTGCTTCCGATTCGGATTGGAGTGGAAGGACCTCCCCTTCTGACACCTCCAAAGGAAGGGACAAACGGAATGAGGTTCCTTGCCCCAAGATGCTGGTGACCCCCATTTCGCCTCCGTGCAGCGTGACGAGTTTTTGGGTGATGGCCAGTCCAAGTCCCACTCCCTGATTGCCAATGTTCACTTCATCTTTTCGGTTGGCCTGCTCGAAGGGTTCCAAAATCCGCTCCAAATCAGGCGCCGCAATGCCATCCCCTGTGTCACGGACCTCCACATTCAATTGTCCCGAACCCCAACCCACAATGCAATGAATCTCTCCTTTGGACGTGAACTTCAGCGCATTTGAAAGGAGGTTGTTGAGCATTTGGGTGAGCCAGCCCACATCGGCCGACAACCCCTCGGGAACATCAGGTTCAACCTCCAGATGGAGCGTGTTTCCGGTGGCCTCTGCACGCTTCTGAAAACTGTTGACGACCCGCTTGAAAAATTCAATTGGCGCAAAAGGGGTCAGATGAGGCTGCGCCTTCCCGCTGTCCAACCGCTCGAGGTCGAGTACGTCGGTCAACAGTCCTTTCAAGTGATTCCCCGCAAATTCCATGTAGGACAGGTGTTGCACGCGATCTTCATCCGTGCCCTTTTCGCGCATCATGAGCTCAATCAATCCCAAAATGGCGTTCAGAGGCGTCCGAATCTCATGGCTCATCACAGACAAAAAATCCGATTTGTGCCGCTCGGCGGCGGCGGCCCGGGCCCGGGCCAATTGGACGGCCGTCACATCCACCGCGTACATGTGCACATAGGGTTTCCCTTCGACCCGAGCCATCGCCACCTGCAACCAACGTCCCTGCACTTCGACTTGTTCCTGTACGGAGGCATCCACGTCAAATGCGCGCTGAAGCAATGGCCAAAATGGGTCCCCCTTCCTCACTGCACTTGCGTCGCCTCCCGCAGATGAAAACACCTCTGTGGCTCGTGCGTTGCACAATAGGACAGCCCCATCCATTCCCAACCGCGCCACTGGATTGGGGTTGAGCTCAAAGAACTTGGCAAATTCTTGAATGCGCTCCTCCCCGATGCTTCGTCCGATTTTTTGGCCGCAGATGTTGGCCACGCTTTGGAGCAGGCGCAGGTGATGGGGCTGAAAAAAACCTTCCAGCGAATGCTCGCTGTCGATCACACCGATGACCTGCCCATCGCATCGAATCGGGACGGCCATTTCACTGCCCCGCTCGGCATCATCCACAATGTAGTCTGGGTCCTGAGCTGTGCTCGCGACAATCTCGGCGACACCCGTTTGGCCCACACGGCCCACAATGCCCTGTTGCATCCTCAATTCCATGGGCTCATGGATGGCACGGTAGTTCACGTTTTTGGGACCATAGGCGGCTTTTTGGACCCACACCCCTTTGTCGTCGTCGCGCAGGTAAATCACGCAATCCTCCAAGCCCATCTTCTCGATGCAGGAAGAAGCGATGTCCCACAGAATGTCCTCCGTTGAGTTCTGACGAAACACACTTTGGCTGAAATACTCGATGATGTCAAGTTGCTGCTGAAAATGGGCGATTGTTCCGCGTCGCTGACGAAAGAGGGTCCAAAAAAACCACACAGCCACCAAAACCAGAACGACCACGAGTCCCCACCAAATGACCGATATAAGCACTGTATTGTCCATGAAGCTTGACCCTTGTAAGGTACATCCCGACACCCAGAAGAACCCCTATTTTCCGGGGACAAAACGAGAAAAACAAACCCACTCATCGGTCACAAATGACTTTTTGTCGATGATTATTGTGTTTTTATGTGCGAGAATTGTCGTTTCATTTTCATATTTTCCGTGCTGAATATGAGGCAATTTCGAGTTGCCTCGAGCCTCTCACCCGCACCAAATGCGCGCCATGACCAACAAGATCTGCTCCCTCTTCTTCCTCCTCACTTTGGGGTGGATGGCCTTGGAAACACATGCCCAATCGGCCAACTTGGAGCTGATTCAAAATCTTTCCTCAGATGCCAGTGCCGTGTCGTACCCCTACAACCCGGATGTTGACGGTTCCGAGGACATTGGGGCGGCGGACTTGATTGAATTGTTCCTCTATTTCGGGAACCCCCTTGGCTTTCAAATCTCTTCTGACGAAGACGACATGTCCTTGCCACACGTGTTGCAACAATTGGCCACGCTGTTGGTGGCACAACAGGAAGAAATTGCTTCACTCCAGGTCCAAATCCAATCCCAACAACAAGCACTGGAGGCCTTCACGCCGCTTTTGAGCTTGGTGGCGGTGGCAGAGCGGTCGTCTTTTGCCCAGGACACTTGGAATCTCAGCGGCTTGAACGTCCAATTGGACAACGGATCGGGAACCACCTACGGTGAATCCAACGGTTTGGGGAATCTGGTCCTGGGCTACAACGAAGACGAGGGTGGCCATCGAAATGAAGAAGGCAGCTTGATGTCTGGTGAGGTGCGCATCGGGTCCCACAACCTCGTGGTGGGTGCAGGTCACTCCTATGGCTCCAATGGCGGCCTGTTGGGGGGATACAACAATTCACAATGGGGACAGGGGGCCTCGATTCTCTCAGGGCAGGCGAGCTTGGCCACGGGAACGTGGTCATCCATTCTCGGCGGGTTGGACAACCGGGCCACCGCGACCAACACGTGCATTTCAGGCGGGCACGCCAACACTGCATCCGGCGACCGAGCCTCCGTTTCCGGAGGTCTCCTGAACAACAGCTCGGGCATTGCCACGTCGATTCTCGGCGGGCAATACATGCAAGTCTCTGAGCAATACGAGACCGCCTCCGGGCAGTACAACATCAACAACTGACACCGCCTTTGAGCCGGGACCGGTTCACTCCATGTAGACCACCCCGTAAACGCTGAGGAAATCGAGCAAGTCGCTGGTTTGGACCAAACCGTCGCGGTTGAAGTCCGGACACATCGTGAACCGGCAGGAACCGTCCTCTACATTGGCGTGCACGTTGAAGTTGAGTGCTTCAACATCGGTGCAGCCGGGGAACAAACAACTGCCGTCGTCTTGAATGGCATCAGGGGAGTAATTCAGCGCCGTGGGATACAAGCAGCCACCGAACGCGCATGCCGACACTGAGGCCACCGCTTCTGAGGTCACATCGACTGACGACCCGTTGCACGCATCTTGAATCCATTCGATGCCACTCCAATCCTCAGCCATGGTGGAGTAGGCTTGCATCATGTCAGTCAAATCTGCCACCTGTACGATGCCGTCTTGGTTGAAGTCTGCGAATCCACTTGGATTGTCGCATGAACCCACGGGTTGGCTGCTCGCCAATGCGTTGTAAGTGACGCAATCGTTGTGCATGCACCCCTCGAATTCGCAAGAGCCATCTCCCCAAATCGCCACAGAGTCGTAATTGGCCGCTGAGGCATAGATGCACCCGTGACAATCGAAGACACAGCTCTCGTCGGACACGTTTGCCATCTCGTCAAAGTTGCACGCGCATGGGTCCACGCAACCAGGCAATTCACACTCCAAGCCTGCCCCTGTCGCTTGGACAAAGCAATCGGCGTAGTTGGGCGTATCCGCGCATCCTGAAACCCCGGAAATGGCTTCCACCGTGATGTCGTAGTCCACCCCTGACGCGTAAGTGAATGTGAACGTGCCGCTGAGCTCCCCGCCTGTGGCGATGTTGCCCAAGCACACAATCGAGGGACTGGGAGTGGTCAAGGCATTGGGATCCGACAGCTGGTAGTAACCGTTGATTCCCTCGATGGTCACGTCCACGGTGTAGGTGGCGCCCGTGCATGTTGGCTCTACGTCCGTGATGTCCGCCACACAGAGTTCTACGTCGCTGTCGCCGCATCCAAACCTCGCCTTGAAGTTGTTGACCTTCACATCGCCATCGGCTTGGGTGTCCCAAATCGCGAGGTAGCAGTTGGTCGCTTGGGGAAAGTTGGGGACGGCCAGGGTGTTCCATGTGCTGGCGCTTTCCACGCCGCATGTCAAGAACATCAAATCCGAAGGATCACCACTGAGTTCCTCCCCTGTCAGCGCACTCGTGCTTGTCCCTGTCGTGGGACTGTTGGACGCGTACAGGGCCCAGGCGATGATGTCGCCGCTGTTGTCGTTGATTTGGATCTCGTAGGTTCCTGCGCTTGGTCGGACGTCAAAGTTGAACCAAATGACGGGCTCTCCTTCCGTCGGGCCATCGATGGTCACGCTGTTGCCCGAACTGGGCTCCACACATCCTCCCTCTGGAACCACAATCTCAAACACGCTCGGGTCGTACAATCCTGTCGACTCCACCTGAGATTGTGTCTCAGCCGAACTTCCACAGCGAATGATGCCATTGATGGGACCTGAGTTGGGGGCGTCATCGACGCTGCCGTCGGGGTTCCAAGAGGCTCCACCCGTCCAGCGAGTGGCACCGAGTGGGCCATCGGTTTGGGCTGAAACAGACCCGAGGCACGAGACGAACAAAAGAGAAAGGGCAAGTGAGTGCTTCATCAGACAAAGTGGATCCCGTAAAAATAAACGGCTACACACATAATGCCATGGAGATTATGCCAGAATCTGACGCTGTGAAACCTAGGGCACAAAAAAACCCTGACTCTGAAAGAACCAGGGTTGAATGAGAAAGTAGCTCCGCTAGGAATCGAACCTAGATTTTGGGTACCGGAAACCCACGCACTATCCATTGTACTACGGAGCCAAAACGATTCCCGTAGCGGGCTGTTGGTGGAGATACGGGGATTCGAACCCCGGACCTCTTGCATGCCATGCAAGCGCTCTAGCCAGCTGAGCTATACCCCCATTGAATGTTCCGCGTTCCTTCAGCCGTTGCTGAAACGGACGGCAAAGATAGGTGGTTTATTTGCATCCTTCCAAGAAGTCTGCAAACAAAGCCTGTTGCGGCTTTGCCTCGCATTCGATCAATCCACTTGACGGGCAAAATCCGCCGCCGTGTGACTGGTTGATGGAAACCATG